>JBOHXF010000311.1:0-1603 GCA_050737455.1 Opitutaceae bacterium
TTTCAGCCAAGACCGACCTCGCCGCCGGAGCCACGCTGACCGCCGGCTTCGTCATCAGCGGGAAGACCGCCCGGACCGTGATGATCCGCGCCGTCGGGCCATCGCTCGTGAATTACGGCCAGACCAGCGGTTACCTCGCCGATCCGATGCTGACCGTCTACTCCACGAGCGTGACCCCCAACGTGGTGGTCGCCGCCAACAGCGGCTGGGGCGACGACCCGCAGATCGCGGCGGTCGCCCATGCGGTCGATGCCTTCACCCTGAACCCAGGCAGCAAGGACGCGGTCGTCCTGCTTACGCTGCCGCCAGGCTCGTACACAGCCCAGGCGACCAGCGCGAACGCCGGCTCCGGCGTGGTCCTCGTCGAGGTTTACGAAGTGAAATAGCCTTCACTCGGCCCACCGCCCGAATCAGGAACGGAAGTCAAATGTTAGAATAAGGAACCCTTGTCGGGAGATGGGCGCCCCGGCTAAGGTTCCGGCCGTCATTCGACCTCCCATGAAAACGCTCCTCGCCTGCTGCGCCGGACTGTTCGCGGTGCTGTCGGCATCCGCTCAGTCCCAGGTCAACGTCTCGGTCGATGCCGGCCAGGCCGTGCGAACGCTGGACGAGCGGCTGTTCGGAATCAACGCGACCGAGTGGGACGGCTCGTTCACCGGAGCGGACACGGTCCCGTTCTTGCAGGCCGCGCAAGTCGGCGCCCTCCGGTTTCCCGGCGGTTCGACTTCGGATGCGTATAATTGGCAAACCGGCGTGGGCGATATGATCACCCAGTACAACAGCACGACCAAGCCGGACGTGAACAACGGACCCAACTCCTGGTCCTGGGCGGTTTCCTTCGATCAGTTCGAAACGGTCGCCCAGGCCATCGGAGCCCAAGTGATCATCACGACGAACTATGGCGACGGGACGCCGGCCGCAGCGGCCGCCTGGGTGCGCTACGCGAACATCACGAAGGGCTACAATGTGAGGTACTGGGAGATCGGCAACGAGTGCTTCGGGACCTGGGAGGTGGACACAAACACGGTGCCGCACGATCCGTACACCTATGCCACCCGGGCGGCTCAATACATCACGGCGATGAAGGCCGTCGATCCTACGATCCAAATTGGAGTCGTCGCAGTCGCCGGCGAGGACGACTATGCGAACAATACCCTGCACCCGGCCACAAATCCGGTCACGCACCAGGTCCATAACGGGTGGACCCCGGTCATGCTGACGAGGCTGAAGGCCCTTGGGGTGATGCCGGATTTTCTGATCTTTCACCTGTACCCTCAGAATCCCGGGCAGGAAAGCGACGCCGGGCTTCTGCAGGTCGCGCCGGGTCCGACGATGGGATGGCAGGCGTACGCGACGAACCTGCGCATGCAACTGGACGACTATCTGGGGTCGCAGGCTGCGAGCCGCATCGAACTCGACGTAACGGAGAACAACTCCGTTTCGTCCAATGGGGGCAAGCAACTGGTGAGCCTCGTGAACGGGCTGTATCTGGCGGACAGCCTGGGCAATATCATCCAGACCGAGTTCAACTCATTCTACTGGTGGGCCCTGCGCAACGGCAACGGAGGCGGGTCGTCCGTGTCGGGCAACATGTCCCCCAGCC
>JBOHXF010000312.1:0-3651 GCA_050737455.1 Opitutaceae bacterium
AGGTAACCCCGCGCCACTCCCGCTCCACCTATGAACAGCTCGCCAGGAATTCTAATGGGCGCCGGCTGGCCGGTCGCATCGAGGACATATATGTGTGTGTTGGGGATGGCCCGGCCGATGGGTGGAACGGAATCGCCGGTGAGGGGACTCGAGATTGTGGCGCAGATGGTGGTCTCGGTGGGCCCGTAGGCATTGAGCATGCGGCGACCGCGATGCCAGCGGTCAGCAACAGGCGCGCTGCAGGACTCGCCGGCAACGATCAAGGTGCGCAACGCCGGGAAGTCGATACCGGGCATGACCGCAACCAGGGAGGGCGGTAGAGTGGCGGTGGTAATGGCTTGTTCTTTGAGTAGCGCGGCTAGCCCGCCAGGCGAAGCGGCCACTTCCTGCGGCGTCAACACGAGCGTTGCACCGGCGACCCAGGTCGTGCTCCACTCCGAGACGGCGGCATCGAAGACCGCGGATGCGAATTGCAGGACGCGAGAGCCGGGGCCGATATCGAATGCCTGAATCTGCGCGGCGGCGAGATTGAAAAGCCCGGAATGTGTGACGCAGACGCCTTTGGGGAAGCCGGTGGATCCGGAAGTATAAATGACGTAGGCGAGAGTATCGGCCTCGACCGGTGGCAGATTGTGATCGGCTCGTTGTAACATTTCTTCGCCGTCGGCATCGAGCATGACGAGTTGAATCCAGGTGGCGGGCAGACGGCCAGATACGCGCATGTTCGTGATGAGTACAGCGGGCGCGGAATCTTCGAGGACAAAGGCCAAGCGCTCGGGCGGCCACTCGGGGTCCATGGGCACATAGGCGCCGCCGGCCTTGAGAATACCAACCCATGCGACGGGAAGATGGAGCGAGCGGTCCACGCACAGGCCGACGAGCACTTCCGGTCCGACACCGCGCTCCCGCAGCTCATGAGCGAGTTGATTGGCACGGCGGTTCAACTCGCCATAACTGAGATGTTCCGCCTCCGCAACGACTGCAATCGAATCGGGCCGCGCGAGCGCCTGGCTTTCAAAGAGCGCCGTTACGGGTTGTTGGGGAGTTTCCGAGGCAGTCTGATTCCAATTGACTAAGAGTTGGGCGCGCTCCGTCTCGCTCAGAATCGACAGCGCGTCGAGCCGAGAGTCCGAGCGGCTCAACATGTTCTGGAGTAGGTTTTCCCAATGGTCGGCCCATCGTGCAATCATGCCGGGGTCAAAGCGCACTGCGTCGTATATAAACTGCACGATGACGTCGGGTTCGCTCGCAGAGAGCACAATGAAGACGTTCAGGGGGAGATGGAACTGATCGAGACTGGGCTTCTGGCGTATGCGAAGTGGCGAGCCGCTTTTCTCCTCGTCCGCATAGTCGCGAGCATCCGGCGGAGTCGTCGGCGTATTTTCGACGATCAACAAGGTTTCGAATAAAGGCACGCCTCCCGGAACAGAACTCCAGCCGTGTATGTCTGTCAGGGGGCTGAACTCGTAGCGGCGAAGCTCGATCTGCTCCTCTTGAAAATGCTTGAGCCAAGGCAGGACGCGCTCGGACGCATGAACGTAGACCCGGACCGGCAAGGTATTGATGAGCGAGCCAACGATGGATTCCACGCCCGCTACCTCGCTGGGCCGACCGGCAACCACGGTGCCGAACAGCACGTCCTGCTCGCCGCTATATCGGGCGAGCAGGATGGCCCAGGTGGCGTGCATGAGAGAGCTTAGGGTTAATTCCTGATGGCGGGCAAAGGACCGTAATTGTTCAGCGAAGGGTTGAGGGAGACGCCATAGGTGGGAGCGGTAATCGTTCTCAGCCGGCGACGACGGCGACGCCGCTCCCTGATCCTGCGGGAGCCTGGTAGGGGCTTCAAAACCTTGTAAGCGGGACCGCCAGAAGTTTTCCGCTTCTGCGTGGTTCTGACGAGAGAGCCAGGCGATGTAATTCCGGAAGGCCACGGGCTCCGGCAGGCGGGGCGAGCGGTTTTGCGAGTAGGCCAAGTACAAGGCCACCATTTCGTCCAGCAACAGAGACTTGGACCAGCGATCCAGAATCGAGTGGTGATAGCACCAGATAAATTCGAAGCGGCATGATCCGAGCCGGATCAAGGTCAGGCGCAACAAGGGGCACTCCGTCAAGTCGAAGCCGTTGTCGCGCTGGGTCCGCAAGAACTCGTCAAGACGTTCGCGCTGGGCATCGGGAGTGAAATGCGACCAATCCTGTTCAACGAACGGCAAAGCGGCGCGGCGGTGCACAACCTGTACTGGCGCGGGAATATTCTCCCAGAGGAAACAACTGCGCAACGCCTCATGGCGTGCCAAGACTTCGGCCCAAGCCTTGCGGAAGGCTTCCACATGGAGGTCGCCTTCCATGGTATAGCGCTCCTGGACAACATAGATTCCAGAGCCGGGCGTGTAGAGGGTTTGGAAGAGCATTCCCCGCTGCAGCGGCGCAAGCGGATGCACGTACTCGATGTTCTTCATGGCGCGGGTTTAGAGCGTGGGCGCGGCAAGGTAAGCGCGTTCGAGACAGGCGTTGAGATATTGTGCGAGTACCGGCGCATGGTCGCGGCTCATCAGAGTCAGGTGATTGCCGGGGGCAAGATGTGCTTCCATATCGCCAGCGACTACACGTCGCCAGAGCGCGGAGCGGGTAGCGATATCGTCGTGAATTTTTTCGTTGGCCCAGAAGAGCGCGACGCGGCCGGGATAGCGAGAGGGCCGGTATTTCACGCGCGCGAGTGCATTTGCTTTGAATACCTGGAATTGACGCTGAGCATGCACGAGCGCGTAGTCGGGCGGCAAGAGATTCGCGCGTTTGGCGAGATCGAGAACATGCAAGAGACGATCCGTCGGTCCGAGCGCTCGCAAGGCTTCCAGATCGACGGGCAATATAGAAGCGACCATAGAGAACAAAATTTCGGCATCGCTCGAAACCAGCGCTGGGTCGACTTGTTCGAGTTGCTCATCGAAGATGGCCAGCAGCGCTACTTCTTCGCCCTGGCGGTAGAGTTGCTGGGCCATTTCAAGAGCGACGCGTCCACCATCGGACCAACCTCCGAGAAAGAATGGACCGCAAGGCTGAATGCGTTTGACAGTTTCAATGTAGTGGGCGGCTAAACGCGTCCAATCGTCGAAGGGTTCGCACTCGCCTTCGAGGCCGGGCGATTGCAATCCATAGAACGGCTGATCGTTGCCCAGGCAGCGCGAAAGGTGGCGATAGTGAATCGGATTCCCGCCGCCGGGTGGAGCACAAAAGATAGGAGGCTTCGTCCCGGCGGCTTGAATGGGGATGACGCACGAACGCGAAGTCAGCGGCTCCGGAGTGGCGCGCAGCACAGTGCCGAGATGCTCGATCGTAGGGTTCTCGAGAAATCGAAGCAGAGGTACGGTTCTGCCGAACGATCTTTTGACGGCAGCCATCAGAGCGATGGCACGAAGCGAGTAACCGCCGGCTTCGAAGAAGTCTTGCCTGACGCCAGCGGGCTCGGCGCCCAAGCAGTTTTCCCAAAGCTGCGCGAGTTTGAATTCGAGGAGATCGCGCGGAGGAATGGCAGCCGCGCTTGCCGGCATTTCGCGATGCGCAGCGGGCTTAGGGAGCCGCGGGCGATCCACTTTGCCGGTGGAGGTCAAGGGCAATTGCTCCAGGCGCGTCCAACTGGACGGCACCATGTAGTCC
>JBOHXF010000313.1:0-7780 GCA_050737455.1 Opitutaceae bacterium
GACTCCGCCCATGGGCTGGAACGACTGGTATGGCTTTACCGAAAGGATCACCGGCAAGATCATCCGGGAGGCGGCCGACAACATGGTGTCAAACGGCATGGCCGACGTCGGGTACCAGTACGTTGACATCGATGATTGTTGGGCGAACAGCGTGAGGGAGAAGATTCCCGGACGGGATGGACCGCCGCGGGACGGGAAGGGCAATATCCTGCCGAACAGCTTCTTCCCGGACATGAAGGCGCTGACGGACTACATTCACGCGAGAGGACTCAAAGCCGGCATCTACTCGTCGCCGGGACCGTGGACGTGTGCGGGCTTCACCGGCAGTTACGAGCACGAAGAACAGGACGCGCGGCAATTCGCCGCCTGGGGGTTTGATTTCCTGAAATACGATTGGTGCTCCTACAATGGGATTGTGAAGGGCGACACGAGCCTGGCCGCCCGCCAGAAGCCCTACCGTCTGATGGGTGGGCTCCTCAAGCAGATGCCCCGCGATGTCGTCTTCAACCTCTGTCAATACGGAGCGGCCAATGTCTGGGAATGGGGCGCGGAGGTCGGGGGCAACTCTTGGCGCACCGGCGGGGATCTGATCGGTGAATTGAACCAGTTTTTTGAGGTCGCACTGAAGAATGCGGCGCACGGCGCCTGGTCGAAACCGGGGGCCTGGAACGATCCGGATTACCTCGCGATCGGCACCATCGTCAGCTTGCATGGTTCCGGCGGGCTGCAGCCCTGCCCGCTCACGCCGACAGAGCAGTATGCGTACATGTCGCTCTGGAGTCTGATGGCCGCGCCCCTCTTCTACAGCGGCGACATCACCCGCCTCGACCCATTCACCCTCAATGTCCTCTGCAATCCCGAAGTGATCGACGTGGACCAGGACCCGCTGGGGAAATGTGCCCGCGTGGTGCCCCTCACCTCCGAGACTTTCCTCATGATCAAGCCGCTGGAGGATGGCAGCCATGCCGTGGGCTTGTGCAATCGCGGCGAGATTTCCGCCGAGGTGACGGCGAAGTGGGCCGAGCTTGGCCTCGCCGGCCGCCAGACGGTGCGCGACCTCTGGCGCGAACGCGACCTGGGGGTGTTTGCCAACGAATTCAAAGCGAAAATCCCCCGGCACGGCGTGATGCTGTTGAAGCTGACCGCGGCGGGTGGGTAGAGCCGGAAGCGGGAAATCATGAGGCATGCCAGATGCCGATCGCTTTAAAGCGATGCGGGATTGGCCGAGTATGGTAACGGGATGGATCGCTCGATATCGACCGCAGCAAGCTCGGTGCTGCGCAGCCCGATCATGCATCCGATCGGCCTTCCGGACCACCAATGGATCGTCACGGAGGCCGCGAGGCTCAGCCGAGGGTCGGGGGCGGTGGCACGCGCAGCGGCCGTCCGCCGGAACGCAGCGACTGGGTGGCCATGTAGCCGGCGGCCACGCTTTCGCGGGCTGCGACGGGAGAGGTGAGGGTCTCGCCCCCCCGCCCGGCGAAGCGCAAAAATTCCCCCATGATGGCCTCGTCCGCCCCGCCATGGATTCCCCGGCGGACCGGCAGCCGGTAGGTTCGATCGCCGCGCGCCGCGTGACCGAGATGGCGACGGTTCCACAGCCGGATCTCCGCGCCGGGCCCCAAGTCGCCGAAATTCTCCAGGCGGCCCGCGGTGCCAATGACGGTGAAATTGCGCCAATAGTCCGGCGTATAGTGGCATTGCGCGTAGGTGGCCAGGACTCCATTATCCAGGCGCAGCAGCACTTGGCTGAGATCCTCCACGTCGATGCGGTGGTTGAGCGGCCGTAGCCGGGTTGGGGGCCAGCTCTCCAGGCGCACCAGCGGAGGCTCCTGGCGGCGGGGACCCGCGGTGGCGGGCAGGCGCCGGCGGATTCCGCCATAGACTGTGAGCGCACCCATGGCCGAGACCTCGCGGGTGTAGCCGCCGCAGAGCCAGTGGATGACGTCGAGATCGTGGACCGCCTTCTGGAGCAGGAGGCCGTGGCTGAAGCGGCGCTCGGCGTGCCAATCGCGGAAATAGTAGTCGCCTCCGTTGCCCACGAAATGCCGCACCCAGCATGCCCTGGGCTCTCCGATGGCCCCCTCGTCGATCAGTTCCTTCATGCGCCGTATGAAGGGCGCGTGGCGCATGTTGTGGCCCACGTAGAGGCGGGCTCCGGTCCGGGCCGCTGTCCGTAGGATCCGGTCGCAGCCGCGGATGGTGATGGCCATGGGCTTCTCCAGGTAGACGGTCAGGCCATGCCGGAGCGCGGCGACCGCCTGCTCCTCGTGCAGGAAGTCGGGGGAGCCGATGATGACGGCGTCCAGGTCGCGGGCGAGCATCTCACGATAGTCGGTGGTGGTGAAGATATCCCGCCCGTACTCGGCGCGGTTGCGGGTGAGCGCATCCGGGTCGATATCGCAGCAGGCGACGACGCTCGCCCCGCCGGCCCGCGCCAGGCCGCCTAGGTAACCGCCCCGGCTCCCGGAGCCGATGATTCCGAGCTTCAGCGGCTTTTTCATGGGGCCAGAATCGGCGGTTCACGGCGGCAAGGGAGCAGAGCAAAAATGTGAGCGCGGCAGGCGCAAAATGTGATGGGGCCGCAAACCGGAATCGCCCATCATGTTTTGCGGCCTCGCGCGTCCCGGCAAAGACGCGGTCTTGATCAACCCCCTGGCGGGCGGGACGGGCGGCTACGCCGCCGACACCCGCGGCATGTTCAGCGGCTCCTTGGTCATCTCGGCGGTGACGAGTTTCTGCAGCAGGGTCAGTTTGAGCGGCTGTGCAGCCGGCTCGGACCAGAGGTTGTGCAGTTCCCCGGGGTCCTCCTGGAGATCGAACAGTTCTCCGTAGGTTTCGTCGCGATAGGCGGTCAATTTGTAGCGAGCGTCGACGTAGGTGTGCAGCTGCAGGCTGGACGGTTGATGCCGGTTTTCCACCAGCACATGATCGCGTGCCGACGGCCGCGCGCCCTGCCAGACGGGAGTCTGGTCCACGCCGGCCATCGTTTCCGGCACCGGTACGCCGGCCGCGGCGAGAAAACCCGGCGCCAAGTCGACGAGCGACTGCAACGCGGAGCTCCGGCGGCCGGCGGGGACCCGGCCCGGCCAGCGCACGATGAAGGGAACCCGCACGAGGTCCTCGTAGTGAAACGCCCCCTTGGCGGTCATGCCGTGCTGGCCATGGAGATGTCCGTGGTCGCTGGTGAACACGACCAGCGTATCCTGCGCGAGGCCGAGCGTTTCGAGCCGCGCGAGGATGCCGCCAATGGCGCGATCGAGAAACGTCATCATCCCGTAATAGGTGGCGATGTCGCGGGCGAGCTGGCCGCGGTCGCGCCGGTGGGAATGAAATCCGTGGCAGTAATTGCCCCGCGGATCCTTCGTCCAGCGGGAAAAATCCGGATCGGCCTCCTGGGTCTTCTGGAAATGGGGCGGGTTCCGATCATGCTCGCCGGGGGTGACGCCGGGTACCGTGACGCGCGCCGGATCGTACATCGTGTCGTAAGGCGCCGGCACGAGGTAGGGTGGGTGCGGGTCAAAAAACGACGCCCAGAGAAAGAACGGTCCGTTGGCTGCGCCATACTGCTCCAGCAAGGCGTTGGTCCGCTCGGCGATCCAAGTGTTGTAGTGCAGGTCCACGGGGATGTTCCATCCGCCGTGTTGCTGCGGCTGGGTTCCGGTTGGCGGCCGGAAATACCGGCGCCAGTCGTGCGCGCCCCTTTGCTCCATCCACAGCGCGTAGTGCTGCCCCACGTGGGCTTCGTCGGCGTGGTTGCGGGCGAGTTCGACGTGCTCGAATCCATAAAACGGCCCATGGTACGCCCGCCAGAAGTCGAGGTCCTGCAGGATCGGATAGCTTTCGAGAGAAGGATGCGCCGGGGTTGCGGCAAGGGCTTGGAAATGCGCCTTGCCCACGAGCGCGGTGGCGTAGCCGCGGTCATGGAGCAACCCGCCCAGGGTGGGCACCCGTTCCGACAGGGTGGTGCCGAGCGAATAGGCGCCGTGCTGGCTGGGATATAGGCCGGTGATGATCGAGGCCCGCGTGGGCGTGCACGTGGGATTGGGACAATAGGCCCGCGTGAACAGAGTTCCTTCCGCGGCCAGCCTGTCGAGGTGCGGTGTGCGCAGCTCCGGGTTGAGGCAACCGAGCAGGTTGGGATGCTGCTGGTCGGTGGTGATCAGGACGATGTTGGGCGGCGGCTTTCGCATTTTTGGCGGCGGGACGAGGAAAGCCAAAAAGGCCAGGTTTGGGGAAGGGACGCAAGCGCTGCGGCCGGGATCATGGTTGACGTTTGACATGGGGCCGTTCGAGCCATTGGCCATCGCCGTCGGTGCGGAAGCTCAGACCGGATGATGCCGGCGAGTGCCGCCAGATGTTCGATCGTCGGCCGCTTCAATCGCGCGGCCGGGGGCGCGAAGGAAGCGGCGGAGAGGCGGGGCGCCGCCCATTGGAACGATCCTTTTCCCATTTCCCGGATGTTCCGGATCGGAGATTCCCCCAAGCGGTCACATTCCGCACCGATCATATCAAAAGATTCCTGTCAACGGGGCGCTGATCAATGGCCTTTCTGTTCGGCTGCGGCCTCCCCTTGGCCGGGTTATGTTCCCCATATCCAATCGGACAATACAGTAACGCCGTTCGCCCGATGAACCCGGCAACCGATCCCCAGGCTCCCTCAGACATGAAATCCCCCAAAACGCCCTCCTGTTTTCGTCTTCCCTCCGGTCGCCGCTTGCTCGGCCTGGCCGTGCTCGGTCTCGGCTGGTTCGGTTCCGCCTCGTTCGCGCGCGCCCAAATCTATTCGCAAGACTTCAGCGGCGGGAGCGCGCCGGGCTGGGTGGTGGCGGGCGGAACCTGGTCGGTGTCGGGAGGCGTTTACACGGAAACCAGCAACACGGGCGGACCAAACGTATCGTACTATGGCGGTGAGAAGTTCGACACCGGCGTTACGTACACCTCGAGCTTGCGGATGTGGGGCACGGGCAGCGGCAACGATACGGGTGTCGTGTATTATTATCAGGACAGCAGCAACTATTATGAGGTGGAGCTGAACGGGTATACGAACACGGTGCACCTGATCGAGCACGTGAACAGCGCGGCGGGTACGACGGTGGCGAGCGCGAGCTTCACATCAAGCGGCGGGACCTACCAGACGGTCGCGGTGGGCCGCAGCGGCTCGACGACGACCATCTCGATCAACGGCGCGGCCGTGATCACGCGGAGCGAGACCGGCCTCACGGGCGGAGGCTACATCGGCGCCGCCGACCGCTGGGCCACCGAACGCATCACCGACATCAGCGTGGCGGACGTTCAGCCGCCGTCGGTGACCATCACGGCTCCGGCGGACCAGTCGCAGGTGTCCGGAACCGTGGCCGTCTCGGCGAATGCGAGCGATAATATCGGGGTGGCGAGCGTGCAATTCCAACTTGACGGAGCGAACCTTGGGTCGGCCGTGACGGCCGCCCCCTACACCATCGAATGGAACACCGCGGCCGCCTCGAACGCGCAGCACGTGCTGACCGCGATTGCCACCGACACCTCGGGCAACACGGCGACTTCGTCCGGCGTCCTCGCGACGGTGAACAATTTGCCGGCCGGCTGGACCAATCAGGACATCGGCGCTCCGGCGGTGCCGGGCGGCGCGAGCTACAGCAGCGGGACCTTCACGCTGAGCGGCGCGGGGACGGGCGCCTGGGGAACCTCCGATCAGTTCCAGTTTGCCTGGCAGCAGGTCACCGGCGACTGCACGATCATCGCAAAGGTGGACAGCGTGGAGGCGGTCGGCGCCGGCGGATTCGAGCATGGCGGCATCATGATTCGAGATAGCCTGGATGCCGATTCGTCCTACGCGGGCGCCTATGAAACGGCGGGCAAAGGGGCGTTTTTTGAGGCGCGCACCAGCGGCGGCGGTTCGGCCGTGGACTCCGGGTCGGGGACGGATCAGCCTACGCCTTATTGGCTGCAGCTCACACGCAGCGGCGACACTTTCACGGCCTACAGTTCGACCGATGGGCTCACGTGGAACATGCTGGGTTCGCCGATCACGATCAGCATGGCTTCGACGGTCTACATCGGGCTGGCCGCATCGAGCGAGGTCGCCGGCGCGGCCACGACCGCCGTGTACGAAGGCGTCTCATTGTCCAACGGCCTGCCGGAGGGATGGTCCACCAGCGACATAGGGTCGGTCGGAGCTCCGGGCAACGCCGGTTACGACAATGGAATCTATACGGTCAGCGGCGCCGGAATCGGTCCGTGGGCCACTTCGGACACCTTTCGTTACGTTTATCAGCAGGTCACCGGCGACTGCATCGTCGTGGCGAAAGTCGATAGCGTTCAATCCGTCGGCGCCGCCGGATGGGAGCACGGCGGGGTCATGATTCGTGAAAGCCTGGACCCAAGCTCCGCCTTCGCCGGGGCTTATGAAACGGCGACACGGGGCTTGCTGTTCGAAGCGCGGACGAGCACGGGGGGATCGGCTGCCGGCTATGGCGCCGACTCCACTCACCTGACGCCGTATTGGGTCAAACTCGCCCGGAGCGGCAACACGTTCACGGTTTACAGTTCGCCGGATGGCTACACATGGACGCAGCTTGGGTCCCAGCTCACCATTGACATGGCTCCGACGGTTTATGTGGGGTTGGCGGTGGCGAGCGAAGTCAGCGGCGGAGCGACACCGACTGCCGCGGTGTTCCAGGACCTCTCCCTCGCGACGCCGCCCACGGTGGCGATCACCTCGCCGACGGACCAGTCGCAGGTTGCCGGAACGATAAGCGTTTCGGCCGATGCCTCGGGCAACGCGGGGGTGGCCAGCGTGCAATTCCAATTGGACGGCGCGAATCTCGGTGCTCCGGTGACTACGGCCCCTTACAACGTCGCCTGGGACACAACGACGGCCTCCAATGGTCAGCACGTGCTCACGGCCATCGCGACGGATACCGCGAACAACCAGGCAATGTCGGCCGCCGTTGCGGTTACCGTCGATAATTCCGGCCTGCCGACGGGCTGGTCGAGTCAGGACATCGGCGGTCCGGGCGCGCCCGGCAGTACCAGCTACAGCGGCGGGACCTTCACGGTCAACGGGGCGGGCACCGGCATATTCAACACCTCGGACGAGTTTCAGTTCGCCTATGAGCAGATGACCGGCGACTGCACGGTGATCGCGCGCGTCGTGAGCGTGCAATCCGTGGGCGCCTCCGGTTGGGAGCATGGCGGAGTGATGATCCGCAACACGCTCGATGCCGATTCCGCCTACGCCGGGGCCTATGAGACGTCCAGCCGCGGGCTGCTCTTCGAATCACGGGCCAGCGCCGGCGCCTCGGCCACGGGCGACGGGGCGGACGCGAGTGAGGGTTGCCCCTATTGGGTGAAGCTCGTCCGCAGCGGCGATGTCTTCACCGCCTACAGTTCGCCGGACGGCTCCGCCTGGACCGAGCTGGGCGCCGCGCAGACCATCAGCATGAACGCGACCGTCTATGTGGGCCTCGCGGTATCCAGTCAGGTCGATTCCACCACCGCGACGGCGGTCTTCGACAATGTGTCGATTTCCAATATGGGCGGCGGCGGCGAGTACAAGACCACGTTCCCCCGCTTGGGCGGCATCTTTTACAATTCCGCGGACTATTCGGACGCCTCCTATCAACAGGCGATCGCCAAATTCGATCTCGGAGACCTTGGCTTCTACAAGGGGTGGGGCTCGGGTTCGGGATGGACCATCCCCGAAGCGGTGAACGCGATCAAGGGCTACAATCCCGCCATCATTCTCGGCAACTACACCGTGATCGAATCCCAGTACACC
>JBOHXF010000314.1:0-18279 GCA_050737455.1 Opitutaceae bacterium
GGCTCGACCAGGCCGTCAGCGAAGCCGACCGGATGCGGGATGGCATAGCGATCATGACCCGCCAGTTGGCCGATCTCCAGGACAGGATCCCCGGGCTCGCCGGCAGCATAACGGCAGCGGAAGCACAATACCGTCGCCGCAACCTGGATGGCGCGACGCTCGCCGGACTGCGTTCCGATTATGACGGCGACGTCGCGGCGGCGGTTCGGCTCGAAGCCGCTCTGAAAAAAGCGGACGCGGCATTACGGATGTTACTGGGCCTTCCGCTGACGGATGATTGAATATCGCGCGGGGCTCCTCAAAACTCCTGCCCAATGGTAGACGGTCGTCACGATTCAGCCGAACCTCGCGGCATGGCTCCGGGCCTATCCGCTAAAGAGATTCCCCATCACCCATCGGCCGCCATTCGTAGCGGGCTCCGTCCCGCAGCTAATCTATTGCTCCGCAACGTCCATTTTCCCTACCTAACGCCTGTCGCCATTCGGCGGTTGCTCCTCGGCGCCTGCGGCGCCGCCATCGTGGCTGCCGTCGCGCACGCCGGGCCGCCATACATTACCGATGATCCGGAACCGGTGGACTACCAACACTGGGAAGTTTACCTGGCCTCGATGACCCAGCATACGCCGGACGGCTTCACGGGAACGCTTCCACATGTGGAAATAAACTACGGCGTCGTGCCGGACGTGCAGCTCCACATGATCGTGCCTGATGCATTCGATTCGGCGGCGGGCGAGCCCCGGACCCACGGGCTGGGTGACATCGAGTTGGGGGTGAAGTACCGGTTTTTGAAGGAGACGGACGCTCATCCCCAGATCGGGATCTTCCCGCTGGTGGAATTGCCGACGGGTGATGAAAACAAGGGGCTGGGAACAGGCCACACCCAATTATTTCTGCCGGTATGGATGCAGAAGAGCTGGGACAAATTCACCACCTATGGCGGCGGCGGCTATTGGATCACGCCGGGAGCCGGAAACCGGAATTCCTGGTTTGCCGGCTGGCTCGGCCAATATCAGCTTACCAAGTCATTCGCCCCGGGTATGGAGATTTACTACCGGACTGCCCAGTCGGTTGATGCCACTCCGACCGCTCAGATTAACTTCGGCTTCGTGTGGGACCTTTCGGACAATTACCACATCCTGGCTTCGGCCGGCCCGGCAATCCACGGGCCGCGGAGCTATCAGACTTATCTCGCATTCCAATGGACATTTGGGCCGGAGGAAAAGAGCGGGGTAAAATGACGGTCCATCGTCGCAAAAATCGTCCCAGCGGCGCAAGCTCCAGACAAGCCCTACTTCAGCCGACGCAAGCTCACGCCTGCTTTCCGAGCTGCAATGCGCTTTCTCAAGGGAGGGACCGATTCGACGATTACCATCGGCGAGGACCGGGACCGCGCGGTGCCGTGATCTATTTCGACACAAGCTATCTGGTTCGGCTGTATTTCGAGGACCCCGGATGGGGAAAGGTGCGCGAACTGGCCGCCACGGACCAAGTCGCCTGCGGCTGGCATGGCCATGCCGAGACCCTAGCGGCTTTCCATCGAAAGTTTCGTGAAGGAGCGATCCAAGCGGTCTATTACCAGGCGCTCCTGGGCCAATTCGCTAAGGACAACGCGGAAGACGCGTACCATTGGATTTTGCAAGGCCGCGATATCGCTGATCGGGTGGCGCAGGTCTATGGGAAGCTTCCCGAGTCGGTTTCCCTTCGCGCCGGGGACGCATGGCACCTGGCGACGGCATTGCAGCAAGGATTGACGGCCATCTACTCCAACGACTCAAGGCTCCTCGCGGCAGCTCCGCATTTTCACTTGGAAGGCCGGAATGTCCTGGTCGCGTAGGTATGAGAGGAATGCGTTCGCTGTTGTTGCCTTTCCGCTCCTAAACGCCGCCTGTCTACACCGGCCGAAATAGAATCACGCAATTCTTTGATTACATGCTCCATTGCTCCTGACTCGAAATCGCCGAAATGATCATCGGCGAGCCGAAACCGCCATGGTATTGACAGATGCGTCAATCCGTAATACCAGTGGGTCCATGCCGACCTTGACGCTCAAAGTTCCTCAGGCGACCGCCGCTCGCCTTGAGCGGATGGCGCTCCGCAGACGCACCTCCAAGTCCGCTGTGCTGCGCGAGGCGCTGGACGAAAAACTTCGCCGGGCGAGCGATGAACCCTCGCTTTACGAACTAATGATGCCCTCTCTCGGGTCCCTGGCGAGCAAAGTCAGCGACCTGGGCCACAATCCAAAACATTTGGCCGGCTTTGGCCGCCGGTGAGCGGAGTTTTGGCCGACACCGGGGCGTTGGTTGCCTTGCTCGACCGTCGCCAGCGTTTCCACTCCTGGGCTATCGAGCAGGCTCGGAGCATCACGCCTCCCCTCCTGACCTGCGAAGCGGTGATCGCCGAAACCCTATTTTTGCTCGCCGATCTACCGGGAAGTCGTGCCGCCGTAGGCGAAAACTTCGCCAATGGGGCCTGGGCACTCGATTTTTCGCTGAAAGCCGAGCGATCTCGAGTCTTCGCGCTCATGGACACTTACGAGGACCAACCAATGTCGCTGGCCGACGCCTGTCTTGTTCGCATGACGGAGCTTCACGGCGGGGCAAGCGTTTTTACACTTGATGGGCACTTTCGCGTGTACCGCCGAAACCGCCGGCAGACGATTTCCCTCGTCATTCCGCCTGAGATCTGAAGGTTTCGCGCGAGATCGGCCATCTCAAGTGACTTACGATGCCTGAACCTCTTTCCATCGATCCGGCGACGACGGCCCTTCTCGTCATGGATTTCCAGACGCTCATCGCCGAGAGCCACGCCACCGACCGTGATGCGCTGCTCGGTCGGACTGCGGGGCTGATCGACGCCGCCCGGGCCGCGACGATCCCGGTCATTTACGTCGTCGTCGGGTTCCGGCCCGGCTATCCTGAAATCAGTTCGCGCAACCGGTCGTTCGCGGGACTGAAAACATCCGGCCGCTTCTCGGCCGGATGCGGGGGCGCTGAAATCCACCCCGTTGTCGCGCCCAAGCCCGGCGAGATCGTGGTCACGAAGCACCGGGTGGGCGCCTTCGCGGGCACCGACCTCGAAATGATTCTCCGGGCGCGCGGCGCCCGCACGTTGCTCCTGGCAGGGATCGCGACGAGCGGAGTGGTGCTTTCCACCGTACGCCACGCCGCGGACGCCGATTACGAGATGATCGTCGTCGGCGATTGCTGCTCGGATCCCGACCCGGAGGTTCATCGCGTCCTGCTCGATCGCGTCTTCGCCCGGCAAGCCTGCGTGGCGACCGCCGCAAGCGTCATCGGCTCGCTCCGAACGCCGGACGGAGCCGATTCATGAGTTCCGATCTGGGAGTCAAAGGCGCCGCGTTTCGCCGGCTGCATGCCGGCCCGGGGGCGTTTCTGATCCCGAATCCCTGGGACGCCGGATCCGCGAGGGTTCTTGCCGCGCTCGGGTATAAGGCGCTCGCGACTTCGAGCGGCGCATCCGCCGCGTGCCTCGGCAAACGGGACGGCGAAATCACCCGCGAGGAATGCCTGTCCCATGTCCGCGCCATCGCTGCCGCGACCGACCTGCCCGTCGCCGGCGACCTCGAGAACGGGTTCGGCGACACGCCGGAATCCACGGCCGAAACCATCCGTCGGGCCGCCGAGGCCGGTTTGGTCGGAGGTTCCATCGAAGATGCCACCGGCAGGCCGGAACGCCCTTTGTACGATTTCGGGCAGGCCGTGGAGCGCATCGCTGCGGCCGCCGAGGCCGCCCGCTCGCTCCCGTTCCACTTCACCCTCACCGCGCGTTCCGAAGGCTTCATCCGGGGGCGGCCGGACCTCGACGAAACGATTCGGCGCCTGTCCGCCTTCGCGCAAGCCGGAGCCGACGTCGTGTTCGCCCCCGGCCTGCCGGACCTCGCGGCCGTGCACGCCGTGTGCGCCGCCGTGACGAAGCCCGTGAACTTCATGGTGGGCATCCGGGGCAAATCCTTCAGCGTTCGCGAACTCGAATCGGCCCGCGTGCGGAGGATCAGCTTTGCGACCTCCTTCTACCGCTCGGCTCTGGCCGGCCTGATCTCCGCCGCGTGCGAGGCCAGGGACCGGGGCACGTTCGGTTATCTCGAGACCGCCGTGACGACTCCGGACTTGAACGCGTTCCTGCGCCCGCCGGCGAATGGTGCCGTACGCGCCCCTCCGCCGGATGGGCGGCAGTGACGGCCGGCTCCCTCCTGGTCATCGGATCCCCGCCCCGGTCTCCGCAGCGACCAGATAGCGCTGCAGCCAGCGGAAGAGAACGAGGACCGGCAACGTCGCCAGGACCGCGCCCGCGAGAATGTCGCCCCAGCGGATCGGCGGTTGCGTGAAGAGGTCCGCGAGGCCGAGCTGAACCGTTCGCGTGTCCTCACGGGTGCTGATCATCAGCGGCCAGAGAAAGTCCCCCCAGTGGGTCAGCAGGTCGATCACGACAACGGTCGCCAGCGCCGGCCGGATGGACGGCAGGGCGATCGACCAGAATGTGCGCCAGGGACCCGCTCCGTCGATGACGGCGGCCTCCTCCAGCGCCGCCGGCAGGAGCAGAAAATGCTGCCGGAGGAAGTAGATGTTGAACGCGCTTCCGATGAATGGGATCGTCAGGCCCGCCATGGCCGAGGCGTACCCGCCAGTCAGGCCGAGATCCCGCGCGGTGAGGAACATCGGCACGGCTAGGCCCTCGGCCGGCAGGATGATCAGCATGACCACGGCCGCGAACAGCGCTTCGCGGCCGGGGAAGCGGAGCCGGGCGAACGCGTAGGCCGCGCCGGAATTTACGAACAGGCCGCCGCCGGCGATCGCCGTCGCCTGGATGAATGAATTCGCAAGCGTGATGCCCAGGCGCGCGCGGCGCCAGGCCGCTCCATAGTGCCCGAGCGTCCATCCGTGCGCCGACCACCACAAGGCGGGGCGGAAGATCGTCGGTTCCGAACGGAGCGAACCGCCCACCATCCAGAGCAGCGGGGCGAGGAAAACCGCGGCGACGGCGAGGCTCGCGGCCCATTTGAGCGCCGGCTTCACGCCCGCACCTCCCGTCCCAGAAGCCTGAGCAGCAAGGTCAGCGCGGCCACCCAGGCGAAGAAAAGGAACATCTCGGCGCAGGCCCGGCCAAGATCCTGACTGATGAAAGTGGTCTCATAGATCGCCTGCACGAGCGAGCGCGTGTGGTCGGACGGACCGCCGTGGGTCATCAAGTAGGGTTGCACGAACAGCCGGAACGCGAGGATCGTGGTCACCGTTACGACGAAGCTGATCGTGTTCCGGAGTCCGGGAATGATGACATGCCGCAGGCGCCGCCACGGACCCGCGCCGTCGAGTTGGGCCGCTTCGAGCAGTTCGCCCGGCACGTTCTGCAATCCCGCGAGAAACACCATCATCTGGAGCCCGACCCCCTGCCAGACCGACATGAACGCGATCGCCGGAAGCGCGAGCCGGGGGTCACGCAGCCAGGCTTCCGTTGGAAGCCCGACCGTGTGAAGGACGGCATTGACGAGGCCCATCTCCGCCCCCTGCGCCGGCTGATACAACAGGGTCCACAGGACGGCAAGGACGGGCATCGAGACCACCACCGGCACGAAAAAGACGACGCGCAGCCAGCGCCAGGCCCGTTCCGGGCGGTTCACCCAAAGCGCCAGCAGGAGCGCGAGCGCGGTTTGGACGGGAATCACCATGAGCGCGAAAAGCGCGGTGTTGCCGAATGCGCGACGAAAACGCGCGTCGGCGAGGAGGCCGGAGTAATTGCCGCCTCCCACCCAGCGGGCGCTTGCCGTCCCGATCAGATCGGCGTTCGTCAGGCTCCAGCCAAAGGCCCGCAGCAGGGGCCAGACCACGAAAACGGCGAGCAGGCCGAGCGCCGGGAACAGCAGCCACGGCGCCGCCCGGCCGTCGTGGCGCTGGCCCGCGGTCACCGGCTGCCTTCCACCCGGTCCGGGGCTTCGGGAGAGCGGCGGTCAATGACGCCCTGGACGACGGCCGCGGCGGCCCGCAGCCGCGTCCCGACGTCGGCGCCATGGGCGATATCCCGAAGCGCGGCGGCGAACTGCTCCGTGAGCGTAGCGTAGAACGGCGTCTGCGGCCGCGGATGACCGGAGAACTCGAGCAACCTCTTGAAGAGCCGGTATGGATCGTGCCGATATTCGGGAAAGGCCGCGAACGCGGAGAACCGGCCCGGCACGGCTCCGTTGGCGCGGACCATCGGCTCGATGCCATGGCGCGGATCCGTCACCCAATGGAGCCAGGCGACGGCGCCCGCCGGATCGCGCGAGCGCTTGGAAACTCCCCAGCACCAACTGCCGCACGGCGCCGCACGGTGGTCGCCAAGCCGAGGCAGCGGCATGACCCCGAGTTCCATGCCTTTGGCCGCCAGATGCGGCCGCGCCATCCAGTGACCCGACCAATCCATCGCTGTCCGCCCTTCGTCAAACGGATCCGGGTCCGCCGGGTCCGCGGAGGCGTAACCGAGCCGGAACAGCGCCTGCCACGCGGTCAGCGCCCGGATGTTGGCCGAGCTCGCCAAAACCCCGCGCACCCGCCGGCCGTCGGCGGAGATCAGCCGGCCCCCCGCCGACCAGATCACCGGAGAGAACGCGTACGTGAACCACTCGTCGGCGCTTTCATCGAGATGGAGCGAGACCGGCCGCACGCCCTTCGCCTTCAGTTTAGCGCAGGCCTCCAGGAATTCCGGCCAAGTCCAGCCGCGGTCGTGCGCAGGCGGAACAACACCCGCCGACGCCAGCATCGCCCGGTCGTAGTACAGCACCATGGCCGAATCGAACGCGCCCAGGGCGTAGAGCCGGCCGCGGAAGGTTCCCTGCGCCCGTAGCGTCGGCAGGAAGTCCGCCAGCTCGGTTGGCGTGAACGCGCTTCCGATCGGCGCGAGAAGGCCGGCCGCCGCATACCGCGCCACCAGGGGGCCGTCGATTTCGAAGCTGTCGGGCAGATCCCGCGCCGCAGCGGCGATGGCGATTTTCTCCGTGTACTGGAAGTCCGGAAAGAATGTGATCTCGACCCGCAGGCCCCGCCGCGCCTGCGCGGCGTCGAATGCCGCGGCGATTCCCCGAAGAGCGCGGTTTTCGGCTTCCTGGCCCTGATTCGCCCAAACCCGCACCACTTCGGCAGCCCCTCCCCGGAGCCCCAGCGTCAGCACGAGGATCAGGAGGGCGGCGGGCTTCATCCGGCATGAGCACAGGGGACCTTCGGCGGAAGCTCAATGCCCCAGCGCTGCCGAAAGGAAATTTCCTCCGGTGGGGCCGCGCCCCCCCCGGTTTTCAATAAACCGGCATGACGCTCCCGGAGGCTTCGCGCCGGATCTCGTTCCGGCCCGTTGATTCCGAATGCCGCGGCTGGCCGGGTTCCCTCCGGAGAGCGACGGCCCAAAGTTCCTTGCCGCTGACCAAGCGGCGGAGCGAACGGGGCGTGGTCCGGTTCACGAATACGATCCGGCGGGATGCACCGGCGGCAGAGCCTGCTCGATGCGGGCCCGCGCCGGTTCGAACCGCTTCGGCAGCTTGAGCGCCGAGCCCAGCGATTCAGGCTTTTCGTCGATCGTGAAACCGGGCCCATCCGTGGCGATCTCGAAGAGGACGCCGCCCGGCTCGCGGTAGTAGATCGAACGGAAGTAATCGCGATCCCGAACGTCCGATACCAAGTGGCCGGCTTCGGCGAGCCGCTCCTTCATTACGAGCTGATCGCGGTCGCCGGGCACGCGGTAGGCGAGATGATGGATCGTGCCGGCGCCGTCGGTTCCACGCGGCTCCGGGGAGTGACCCACGACGTCGACGAACCGGCCCGGGCCGCCCGGATCCGATTGAAACCGGGCCCGATCGCCGTCCCGCCGGACGAGCGCGCAGCCCATGAGTCCGGCCAGGAGCTCCTCCGTGGGCCCCGGATCGCGCACGGTCAGCTCCGCTGCATGCATGCCGCGGAGCGCGTGCTCGGCCGGAATCCCGGCGCCGGTCCATCCCCGGCGCGGGTCGCGCTCGACGGCGACAAGCTCCATCGGAATTCCATCCGGATCCGCCAAGGCCAACGTCTCCTCGCCGAACCGGCCTCCCGGGATAGAGGCGACGTGGTGCCGGCCCAGGCGCTCCCGCCAATAGCCAAGGGATCCCGCGGGCGCGGACAGGACGATCGCCGTCGCCTGGCCGGGGCCAACCCGGCCGCGCCGGGCTCCCGGCCAGCAAAAGAAAGTGACCACACTCCCGGGGGAACCCATCTCGTCGCCATAATAAAGATGGTGCGCGGAGGGATCGTCGAAATTCACCGTCCGCTTGATCAGCCGCAGGCCCAGAAGGCCCGCGTAGAAATCCACGTTTCTCTGCGCGTCCGTGGCAACCGCGGTCACGTGATGAAGCCCGGCGAGAGGCGCTTGCATGGCTCACCCTAGCATAGGGCGGGCGCGCGGCCAACCTCGGCGGATCAGTTGGCCCGGTCAAGGGCCTCGCGCACCAGCTTCAAGAGGGAGGCCGCATCGTATGGCTTCGGAAGAAAATCGCGCACGCCGAGGGCGGCGGCTTCGCCGATCCGGTCGCCGTCGCTGAGGCCGGTCGTGGCCACGATCCGGACCTTCGGATCGAGCTTCCGCAGTCCGACGATCGTTCCCACGCCGTTCAGGACGGGCATCATCATGTCGGTGAGAACGAGGGCGATCGGGCCCGGCCGGTACCGCGCGAGCGCCTCGGCGCCGTCGCCGGCGACGATCGCCTCGTAACCGGCCGCCTCCAGGGTCCGCTGCGTCACCAGGCGGATCGCCGGCTCGTCATCGACCACGAGGATCCTCTCCCCGCGCCCCCGCGGACGTTCGCTCGCCGGATCGGCGGTCGGAATGGCGGTCGGCGCCGGATCGGCGGGCAGGTAGATCTCGAACTTCGTGCCCGCTCCCGGCTCGCTCGCCAGTTCGATGAATCCGCCGTGGCTCTTGACGATCGCGTGGGCGGTCGCGAGCCCCAGGCCGGTCCCCTTGCCAGGCTCCTTGGTCGTGAAGAACGGCTCGAAGATGCGGTCCCGGATTTCGGGGGCGATCCCCGTGCCGGTGTCCGTCACCGTCAGCACGACGTAGGGGCCCGGCTTGGCTTCGGGCCGCACCCGCGCGAACCGCCGGTCAATCATCCGGTCGGCCGCAGCCAAGGTGAGCGTTCCACCCCACGGCATCGCGTCGCGCGCATTCACGGCCAAGTTGAGCAGCACTTGGTCCAACTGCGTCGGATCGCCGGGAACGGGCCAAAGCTCCGCCGGCAAGTCCGCCACGATGGCGATCTCCCGGGGAAAGGTCTCCCGGATCATCGTTTCGAATTCCAGGACGAGACGCCGTGGATCGACGGTAAGCCGGCGCGCCTCCAGCCCGCGCGCGAAAGTCAGCACCTGGCGGACCAGATTGGCCCCCCGATGGGCGCTGCTCCGGACATTTTCGAGGAGCTGCAGGTGCTTCTCGTTGCCGCCCGCCTCGAGCCTCAGCAGATCGATCGAGGTGAGGATCGGGGCGAGGATGTTGTTGAGGTCGTGCGCGATTCCGCCCGCCAGAGTGCCGATGCTCTCCATGCGCTGTGTGCGTAGGAGGCGGGCCTCGAGCGTCCTGCGTTCGGTGATGTCGCGGTAGCTCCAGACCCGGCCGACGATCGATTCGCCCAGGCGCTGCGGCCGGGAATAGCGCTCGGCGACGCGACCATCCCGAAACTCAATGAGATCGAAGCTTTCGGCGTCCGGCTGGGCGTAGAGTTCCTCCACCTTGCGCCGGAACCCCGAGGGATCCTTCAGCTGAGCCAGCACGAAGGCCAGCGCCCGCCCATGGTCCCCCGCGAGCATCGCCGGGTCGATGCGCCACATTTCCGTGAATTTACGGTTGAACTTGGTCACCCGCCCATCGCTGTCGACGACCAGGATGGCGTCGACCGTCGATTCCAGCGTGGCGTCGAGCAGCGAGAGCGATTCGGCCAGCTTCGTCTGCGCGCGTTTGACGTCCGTGATGTCGTGGAACATCCAGATCCGGCCGTTGCATTCGCCGTTCCTGCCCATCAGCGGCGCCGAGTAACGGTCGAGCACGGTGCCGTCCTTCAGCTCGATTTCGTCCCGGCTGGTCTCGGCGGGATGGGACTTGAGGTACGCGACCCGGGCGACGAACCGCGCGGGATCCGTGGTGCAGGCTGCGGCGAATCCGAACTGCTCGCGGTCGTCGGTGCGCCCCGCAATCTCGCTCGGAACCTTCCATAGCTCGATGCACCGGCTGTTCTGGTAGAGTTTCCGATCCTCCCGGTCGACCACGAGGATACCGTCGATGGCCGCCTGTTCGACCGCCGTGGACAGCAGCTCGAGGAGCTCTTCCGAAAGCCGGCCTGCGGCGGCGCCCAATTGCCGGCGGGGCGCGGGGGAAACCTCGTGCTCAGTCGTGTTGGGGAAGGCTTTCAAACGGGGCGACGCGGGTAATATTGCGCCAAATCCCTCCATCGGACCGGCTGAGCCCCGACTTTACCGAAAATCACATTTTGCTTTTCGGGCATCATGGTTTTGGGCTCGGCGCCCGGAGGCGTGGCCCTAGGCTTCCGTCGCCGACTCCCCTCCCCTTCACTTCTTCATGGGCCTATTCCAGACCAAACCCTGCGAACAGCTTCTGGCGGAAGCTGCCTCGGAACATACCCTGCGCAAGACCCTCTCGGCCGGCCATCTGGTCAGCCTGGGCATCGGGGCGGTGATCGGTGCCGGGATTTTCGTCCTGAGCGGCCAGGCGGCCGCGCGGTACGCCGGGCCGGCCATCGCCCTGTCCTTCGTCCTCTCCGGAATCGGCTGCCTGTTCGCCGGCCTGTGCTACGCGGAAGTCGCCTCGATGATCCCGATCTCCGGCAGCGCGTACACGTACGCCTACGCGACCATGGGCGAGCTCCTTGCCTGGATCATCGGCTGGGACCTCATCCTCGAGTACCTCTTCGCGTCGGCGACGGTCGCCGTGGGCTGGTCCGCGCACGTGCAAAGCTTCCTGGGTGAATTCGGCCTGCATGTGCCGGCGGCCCTCGCTCAAAGCCCGATCGATCTCGTGAACGGGCACATCATCGCGACGGGCGACTGGTTCAACCTGCCGGCGGCGATCGTGATTTTCGTCCTCACCGTGGTCCTCGTCATCGGCATCCGGGAATCCGCCGCATTCAACCATCTGATGGTCGTCGTCAAGGTGTCGATCCTCGTCGCCGTGATCGCGTTCGGCGCGTGGTTCGTCTGGGCCCATCCCACGCTTGCCCGGCGAAACTGGACGCCGTTCCTTCCGCCAAACACCGGGGTGTTCGGAAAATATGGCTGGAGCGGCGTGTGCAAGGGCGCCGCGGTCATCTTTTTCGCCTACATCGGCTTCGACGCCGTGTCCACCGCCGCCCAGGAATCGCGACGCCCCCAGCGGGACATGCCGATCGGCATCCTGGGCTCGCTCGGGATCTGCACGGTCATCTTCGTCGCCCTCTCCGCCGTGCTCTGCGGCATGGTGAAGTACACCCGGCTCGACGTCGCGGCGCCGGTCGTGGTCGCCCTTCAGCTCGCCGGCGCCCCGGTCGCCCTACGGTTTTGCGTGGAGATCGCCGCGATCACCGGCCTGAGCTCCGTCATCCTCGTGATGCTGCTCGGCCAGCCCCGCATCTTCTACTCGATGGCCCAGGACGGGCTCCTGCCGCCGGCGTTCGCGCGGATCCATCCGCGTTTCCGCACCCCCTACGTCACGACTCTCCTCACCGGCGCGGTGGCGATGGTGATCGCGGGCATCCTGCCGCTCAGCCTCCTGGGCGAGCTCGTGTCCATCGGCACGCTCCTTGCGTTCGTCATCGTGTGCTGCGGCATCGTCATCCTCCGGCACACACGGCCCGACCTGCCAAGGCCCTTCCGGACGCCCTGGGTGCCGGTGGTGCCCATCCTGGGCGCGATCATCTGCCTCGTGCAGATGCTGGCGCTGCCCGTGGACACATGGCTGCGCCTGATCATCTGGATGGCGCTGGGGCTCGTCTGTTATTTCTGGTACGGGCGCCGGCACAGCAAGCTCGCGCGGGCTCAGGGCGAGCCGGAGTCGATCATAAAGGCGCGATAGCTGTGTGGGGGAATATCCACGCCGAAGCGGCGGCGCTTCTCCGGACGGCTCCAGGTGTGAAGCGATGACGGATGGGGCTGTGGGGGCAGCTCCCGCAGCGCAGCGCCGGTCGCGAGATCGCGCACTCCGCGCACGTCCGTGCCGAGCGCCAGCGTCATGCGGCAGGGTGTGTCGCGGTAGGACTCCACAACGAAAGCGCCGTTGTCGTAGGCGAACAGGGCGACCTGGGAAGGGCCCTCCAGATGGACCGGCAGGCCGGGCGTGAGGTACCGCCGGAGCGCCGTCAGCGCGCCGGGGGGCAGCCGGTACAGGTCGCTGAAATTATCCGGAATCGCGAGGACGAGCAGCGATCCCCCGCCGTAATGATCCATGAGCAGCAGGGGGTAGCCGTTCGAGCCGGCAACGGTGCGGATCAGCGGCCAGGCGTCGTTCGTGATGAAACGGAGGGCCGGGATGAGCACTGGCGCGCCGGCCGCCACCTTCCCCAAGATGGAACCTTCGCCCGAGCCGAACGCGCCGTAGCAGGCCCCGGCCGGCACGACCGTTCCCGAATCGCGGATTTCCGCGATGTCCTGGATACCCCGCGGCTCGAGCGCGCGGAGCAGTCCGGAGGTGATGGCCACCGATTTGCCCGCCAGAAGCCGGGCCTTGATCTCCGCCAGGAGGTTCGGATCGGCCGCCGCCGATTCGGTCAGGAGGACCATGGGCGCGTTCGCCGGAAAGTCGGGCCGGAGCTCGATCGGGATGCCCACCATCCCGAGATAATTCTGGAGATAGTCCTCGCCCACGGACTGATACGGCTTGTAGCTCGCGAGGCCCACCGGCCGGCCCAGCCGGCCCAAGACAGCGTCCATCTCGTCCAGCGAATAGCCGGCGGCGCGCGCCAGCGACGGCTCCGCGTATCCCGGGGTCGGATGCGCCCGGTAGCCGTCGATGAATTTTCCCCAGTCGAAGCTCGTCTCCTCGGCGGACCACGGCCGCGCGCCTTCGACCACCGGCTGCATCAGATTCGGCCAGGAGAACAGCATCATCTCGGGAGCCTTCGCGAGCAGCGTGTCCCAGAGCTGCTCCGCGTACCGGTCGACGTACCGGATGCCGAACGGATCCACCCATCCGCCGCCGTTGCGTCCGGGACTCGCGTTCTCCAGGAATCGGAAATCCTCGTAGCTCTGGTACTGCGTCAGGTTCTGATCGTTGATGACGGGGTCGCGCGTCTCCGTCCCCGTGAAGATGCCGTCGAACAGGCGCGGTTCCACGGCGAGGTCGTAGCCGTCGCCCTGGTAGTGCTCGTACCAATTGGGGTACTTGATGATGACGCGGACGCGGGGGTTCGCCTCCCGCATGGGCTTCAACACAAGATCCGCCGCCGCTTCGTCCATCGCGGCCAGCCGAAAATCGGTCCAGCTTCGGCGGCCCTTTGCCGCGATGTCCGACGGCCGCTTGGTGTTGTAGAAAAAGAAATCGTCGAGGATGATCTCGTCGAAATGCCGCGCCGTGAAGGCGCTCACCTTTGCGACGCAGGCCCTGTCCCGGGGGTCGGTGTAGCAGAACGAGAGGAACTGCCCCCGGTAATCGCCCGACGAAAGCGCCATCCCGCCCGCAACCTTGACCCCGCGAGCCAGAAAGAAGGCTTTGACGCGGTCGAGCAGGGCCCCATCCGCGATCACCCGGCTGCGGTACGACTCGATGTAGACCTTGTCGACGCCGACCTGGCTGCTGATGCGAGCCCACTGGCGCTCGAGGACGGCCGGGTCCTTGAAGGACTCGACGGTCTCGACGGGAATGTAGACGGCGGCGGTAAAATGCCGGTAGGCGCTCGCGCGGGCATCGAGGGCCGCCGCCCCGGCGGCGAGCGCCAGGCCGAGAATGACATGGGGGATTTTCATGGGAAAAGCGGGGCTGCGGGCGCGGATGATGGAGCCGCGCCGTCGGGCGGAATCTTTGGGGCGCGGCGGACGCGCCCGCCCTCTGACGAAACCCTTGGGAAACTCTTCCATCGGTTCGAACGACCATGATGACCGGAATCGCTCCTCCGGCCAAGAAAAGGCTGGGCGTTACGTTAGAGTGCCGGGCCCGGGCCGCCGGCTTCCCTCGAAACCGGCGATTCTTTCCCGCAGATGGGTGACGCGCCGGCGCGCCTGGTTGTTGCGGACCGCCATCGAATAGGCGGCCGGCTCGCCCACCAGGAAGACTTTCTTCCGGCCCCGGGTGACGGCCGTGTACAGCAGGTTGCGCTGGAGCATCATGAAATGGGCCTTGAGCAGCGGCACGACGACGACCGGATACTCGCTGCCCTGGCTCTTGTGGATGCTGATCGCGTGCGCGAGCGCCAGGTCGCCCATTTCGGTGCGCCCGAACGCATGCTTCTCGCCCCCGAAGGCGGCCTCGATGCTGCCGCGCTCGGGCCATACGGCGGTGACGATGCCGATGTCGCCGTTGAACAGGCCCGCTTCGTAATCGTTGCGCAGTTGGATGATCTTGTCGCCCCGCCTGAACTCCCCGGCCGGACCGCGCACGCCCGCAGCCCGGCCGTTCAGGGCCGCCTGAAGCTCGGCGTTCAGGTTCGCCACCCCCGCAGCGCCCTTGTGCATCGGGGCCAGCACCTGGATGTCCGCGACCGGATCGCAGCGGGGCAAGTGCCGCGGAATCTCCTCGGCCACCAGCCGGACGACCATCCGGGCGCACTCCTCGGCCGTTGAGGCCGCGAGAAAGACGAGGTCCGCCTCCGCGGCCGGATTCCACGCAGCGGACACCGGCGGAGGCGAGGTCCTGCCCGCGTTGATCGCATGGGCTGCGGCCACGATCCCGCTTTGGCCGCTTTGGCGGTAGATGGTCTCCAGGCGCGTCACGGCAATCCGTTCCGTGGCGATCAGATCCTTGAGCACATTGCCCGCGCCCACGCTCGGCAATTGGTCGGTGTCTCCGACGAGCAGCAGGTGCGCGCGCGAGGGCACGGCGGCTAAAAGCGCCGCGGCGAGACGCGAATCGAGCATGGAGGCTTCATCCACGATGAGAAAATCCGCGACGAGGGGATGGTCCTCATTCGCCGAAAAGCCGCCCGCGGCGGCGTCAAACCGCAGGAGGCGGTGGATGGTGGCGGCGAACGCCCCCGTGGTTTCCGCAAGCCGTTGGGCGGCGCGGCCGGTTGGCGCAGCGAGCAGCACCCGCGCCTTCTTCGCCTTGAGGATTTCGACCAAGGCGCGCAGGCACGAAGTTTTCCCCACGCCGGGTCCGCCCGTCAGGATGCTGGCCTTGCTGCGCAACCCCTGGCCGATCGCCGCCCGCTGCAAGGGATGAAAAGCGAAACCCCCGCGGCCTTCCGCCCATTCCAGGGCCGCCGGGATCCGGATCGGAGGCAGGCCGCTCGGCGAATCCAAGAGCCGACGGACCGCCGCCGCGATCCGCTTCTCGGCGCGGTCCTGGATCGGCAGTTGGAGGAGCGTCGCGGCCGGCGACTCCAAGGCCCTCTCGACCGGGCCGCCCGATTCCGCCGGGACGGCGGGGGATGGGCGGATCAGCTCCCGGGCTTCCACGAGCGCGTCGATCCGGGCCTCGACCCGGGCCTGCGCCGTGCCGAGAAGTTCGGCCGCGTGGGCGGCGAATTCCGCCTGGGGAAACGCCGTGTGCCCCTCTTCCTGGAGCGTCTCCATCGCGTAGACGATCCCGGCGTCGAGCCGCGGCGCCGCGTCGTTCGCAAAACCGAGGTTGATCGCGATCCGGTCCGCGGTCTTGAACCCGATCCCGGCGATCTCCCGGGCGGCCCGGTAGGGTTCCCGGAGCAGGATCGGCTTGGCCTCGGCGCCGTAGCGGGTGATCAGCTTCACGCACTGGCCGGGCGTGACTCCGTAAGTCTGGAGAAAAACATGGAGTTCCCGCTCGGCCCGCTTCCCGTCCCAGGCCGTCTTGATCGCGGCGGCCCGCTTGCGGCCGATGCCCTCGACCTCCCGCAGCCTGCCGGATTCCTCGCTCAGGATCCGGAAGGTGTCGGCGCCGAACGCATCGACGATCTTGTCGGCGTAGGCCGGACCGATTCCGGGAACGAGGCCGCTGCCGAGATACTTGCGGATGCCGTGCACGCTCGCCGGAAGCTCCGTCCGGAACGAGGCCACCTTGAACTGAAGGCCGTGCTTGGCATGGCGGGTCCACGCGCCGGTCAGGTGAAGCGTCTCGCCGCATTGCACGCCCGGCAGCGCGCCCGCGATGGTGACCGGCTCGGGGCGTCCGTCGCCCTCGCGGCCTTCCGGCCGAAGTTCCGCGATGGTGTATGCGTTTTCCTCGTTGAGGAAAACGATGCGCTCGAGCACACCTGCGAGAGGGACGCTCTCGGAAGGTGGATAGGCGGCGCTAGGGGTCATCGTTCGCCTGTCTCGGGAGCGCGGGGTCTTCCAGGCTCGAAACTTTCCGAACCGCGATTTGGCCGATTTTCATGAAATTTCCCGCCAAGCCAAACCGATTACGGATGGGGAGTCGACGGCGGCTCGGGCAGCGCCCGGCCCAGTTCGACCAGGTTCCCGAAAACCCGATCCGCTTTCGCCGCCAGAAGGGCGGCCTCATCGTGGGTACCGGTGGTCACGCACCAGGCCGGAAGTCCGCCTGCGTGGGCCGCCTCGATGTCGTAGGGGGAGTCGCCGACGAGCAGGGTCTCGTCCGGACGGGCGTCCAGCGCCGCCAGCAGATGGCGGGTGAATTCCGGCGCCGGCTTGAGCCAGGGTGTGTCTCCGGCCCCGACCACCGCCCGAAGCGACGGCGTGAACCCCAGAAAATCGCAGATCCGCCGCGAGGAGGTCCCGAGCTTGTTGCTCGCGGCTGCGATCCGGGCGCCGCGCGAGTGCAGCCGGTCCAGGAGTTCCCGGGCGCCGGGCATCGGCTTCACATCGTCAAGGAGCGTCCGGTCCCAGTACTCCCCGTAGATCGCGAGAGCCTCGCCCAGCCGCTCCCTCGGGACGAAACGCAGGACGGCCCTTTCCAGGCCGCCGCCGACGGCGGCGCGCACCTGCCCGGGTGTCGGGATGGGCAGGCCCATCCGGCCGAGCGTGTGGGCGTACGAGCGGCGGATCGCCGCAAAATGGTCGATGAGCGTGCCATCGAGATCGAAAAGGAACGCGTGGAAACCGGGGACGGCTGACATGAGGAAAACACACCTGAGCCGGAACCCGGCGGTTCGCGAGCCGAGAGTGCCTCGGCCTCCGGGTTGACAAAAATCCCTTTGCCGACGGCGCCCGGGTCGGCGAAGGTGGGGGCATGATGCCGCCGAACGCCGGACTCGACGAGCCGCGCGCCACCGTCAGGAAGGAAGGGGCCGAGGCGGATGTGATCCTGACCGGAGCGTGGCGTCTCGGGCGGCGGCAGCCCTCCTGGCGCGCCCTTGCGCCCCGCGGAGCGATCCGGCGGATCCGGCTGAACGCGGACGCGGTGGAAGTCTGGGACACCTCGCTTCCCCTCTTCCTCTCCGCGGTCCGGACCGATTGCGCCAAACGCCGGGTGGACTGCGATCTGTCGGCGCTTCCCGAGAAGATGCGGCTCCTGCTCTCGCAGCTCGAGTCCGCCGGCGCGCGCGCGCGGCCGGTGGACCGTTCCGTCACGTTCCTTGCGACCGTGGGAGCGAGCGCGCTGAGCGCGGGAGCGGCCTTGCAGGAGATCCTTCATTTCCTGGGCGAGTGCGTCATCGCGCTGCTTCACGCCGTCGCTCGGCCGCACAAGTTCCGCTGGAAGGAGTGCTTCGACGAGATGCAGCAGTGCGGCGCGATGGCTCTGCCCATCGTGAGCCTCATCGGCCTCCTGGTGGGCCTCACCCTGGCCTACCAAGGCGCCATCGAATTGCGGCAGTTCGGGGCCGACATCTGGGTCGCCGACCTCATCGGGCTTTCGGTCGTGCGGGAGATGGGGCCCGTCATGGCCGCCGTGATCGTGGCCGGGCGCACAGGCGCGGCGTTCGCGGCAAGTCTCGGCAACATGAAGATGAACGAGGAGATCGACGCCCTGGCGGTCCTGGGCGTGCCCCCGATCGATTTCCTCATCCTGCCGCGGCTGGTGGCGGTCACCTTCATGATGCCCCTGCTCGCGCTCTATACGGATGCCGTCGGCGTCCTTGGCGGCGTCGTGGTTTCGGCGAGCATCCTCCACATTCCCCCGAACGCCTATTGGGTCGAGACGCAGAGCGCCGTCGTTCTCTCGGACGTGACGAGCGGTGTCATCAAGGCGGTCGTCTTCGGC
>JBOHXF010000315.1:0-4933 GCA_050737455.1 Opitutaceae bacterium
TGGTGCTCCTGCATGACCTCGAGCAGAGCGCTCTGCACCTTGGCCGGAGCCAGTCCGTGCGCGGCGCGCAGCACGTCGACCGTGCTGCCATGCTCGATGAACTTGTCGGGCCAGCCGATGCGTTCCACGGCCGTGGGACAATTCGCTTCCTGCAGGACCTCGAGGACCGCGCTCCCGAAGCCGCCGGCCAGCACGTGATCCTCCATTGTGACCAGCAGGGGGACGACCGCGGCCTGGCTGAGGAGCAGCGCGCGATCGAGCGGCTTCACGAAGCGGGCGTTCACCACGCCGACCGAGACGCGCTCCTCCCGCTCCAGGCGTTCGGCCAGCCGACGGGCCTCCTGGACCATCGGGCCGAGAGCCCAGATGACGACGTTCGAGCCCTCGCGCAGCACCTCGGCGTGCCCTACGGCAAGCAAGGCTGGCTTGTCCTTCACCTTGACTCCCGCCGCGGCCCCGCGCGGATAACGGATGAAGGCCGGTCCGGGCAGGCTTAAGCCCGTGTGCAGCATGTCGACGAGCTCATCCTCGTCCTTCGGCTGCATGAGCGTCGCGTTGGGAATGCAACGCAGGTAGGCGAGGTCGAAGAGCCCGTGGTGGGTCGGCCCGTCGTTGTGCGAAAGCCCGGCCCGATCGAGGCAGAAGGTGACCGGAAGCTTCTGGAGGGCGACGTCGTGGATGATCGGGTCGTAGGCCCGCTGGAGGAAGGTGGAGTAGATGGCGCACACCGGCCGGAAACCCTGCGTGGCGAGGCCGGCCGCGAAGAGGACGGCGTGCTCCTCGGCGATCCCCACGTCGAAGAACTGCTTGGGCAGTTCCATAGCGAGCGCCGACAAGCCGGTTCCGCTCGGCATCGCCGCTGTGATGCCCACGATTTTCGAGTCCTGCTGCGCCAGTCGGACGAGGGCCTTCCCGAAAACCTCCTGATAGGTGGGCGGGGTGCCGGGAGCCGGTTTCCGGCTCTCGCCGGTGACGGGATCGAACGCGCCCAGGCCGTGGAAACGCTCCGGAAAATTGCGCGCGGCTTCCAGCCCGCGACCCTTTTTCGTAATGACATGCAACAGAATCGGATGGTCGCACCTTTTGGCGAAATCCAGATTCTTCAGCAGCTCCTCCATGTTGTGGCCGTCGATCGGGCCCAGGTAACGCAGCCCCAGTTTTTCGAATAGGCTCGATCCGACCAGGAAATCCTTGGTTTCGCGTTTCCACCTGAGCCACAGCCGGTGGATCTCGTTGCCCAGCGGGAGCCCGGTGAAGAAACTCTCGAGGTCGTGGTAGACCTTGTTGTAGGTCGGGTTCGTGCTGAGGCGATTGAGGTAGTGGGCGATCGCGCCGACATTGCGGGCGATCGACCATTCGTTGTCGTTGAGGATGACGATCAGGCGGCGGGTGCTCGAGACGACGTTGTTCAGCGCCTCCAGAGTGATGCCGCAGGTGAAGGAGGCGTCCCCGCACAGGGCGACGACATGCTCGGAGGAGCCGCGCAGGTCGCGAGCCGTGGCCATCCCCAGTGCCGCGCTCAGCGCGGTTCCGGCATGCCCGGCGCCGTAGGCGTCATGAGGGCTCTCGGAACGGTACAGAAATCCGCTGGCGCCGCCGCTTTGGCGCAACCGATGGAAAAACTCCCCTCCTCGGCCGGTCAACAACTTGTGAGTATAGCCCTGGTGGGAGACGTCGAAGACGAGGCGATCCGTCCGCGTGTCGAACACCCGGTGCAGGGCGAGCGTGAGCTCGACCACGCCCAGATTGGGGCCGACGTGGCCGCCATTGGCGGAGGTCACGGCAATGATCTCCCGGCGAATTTCTTCGGCCAGGCGCGGCAGGTCGGAAGAGGGGAGGGCTTTGAAGTCCGCAGGGCCGCGGATCGAGGTGAGCAAGGAGGTGTGGGGATTCATAGCGGCCGTATGCCGGGCCGGTTCAAGACTCGTGTTCTGGCGTAAAGGGAGCGAAGGCGGCCGCTTCGCCGTCCTTCTGTTTCTTGAGCAGGTCGATTTTCAGCTCCGCCTGCTTCAGACGCGCTTCGCAGAGCTTCAGCAGCTTGTTGCCGTCGTCGAACTTGGTGAGCAGGTCGGCGAGCGGAACGTCCCCCGCCTCCATCGATTCGACCACGGCTTCGAGCTGGCTGAGGGCCTCCTCGAAGGAAGGCAGGCTGGGCGTGTCGTCCATAGCGCACTAGCATGAGGCCGATACGGCAATCTTTCAAGTCGAGTCCGCGCAAGACGTTCCGCGTGCCCGCACCGAGGTCCGGACGCCGGCCCGCGCCCGGCGCGTGGGAGGCCGTCCGTTTCACCTAGCGCGAGGTGACGGTCACCGGTATCGTGAGACCTTCGCCGTAGCCCTTGAGGACCAGGTTCCCGTTTCCCGGACGGCCTCCCTGGACGGGGATGCTGACGCTCGTTTCCCCTTCGGGCACGACGACTTCGGGCATGATCACGCTTTCAGGTATGTCGGTCGTTACGTTGAGCAGCAAACCGCCCGAGGGTGCCGGGCTGCCGAGGTTGAACGTCAGCGTTTCCTGCTGGCCCGTCACGAGATTAAGGGAGGAGGGCGAGGCCGTGACAGAGGTGGCGTCGATCCGAAAGTCGCCGATTTGGGAGGTGCCGGCCGGATTCACGAGGCTGACCGCGTAATCGCCGGAGGGTAGGCCGGGGACGACGAAGCTGAGCGAAGTGGAGGAGGAATAGAGCGTCTGGGCGGGGGTGCCGTTGAACTGGATCGAATCCTGGGGGGTGAATCCGCGTCCCAGGACGGCGATGGTGGCTCCCGTCGGTCCGCGATTCGACTCAAGGCTGAGGACATACCGGCTCGCGACTGAGGCGTGCTGCAGCCCGGTGTACGCTTCAGCCGCCCGGATCAACCCGTTGCCCTCCAGCTTGTAATCGACAAGAAAATAATAGGCGACCTCCTGGCGGCCGGGGGGAAGCTGGTAGTCGAACTCATAGACGTTCGGGCCCAGCGCGCTCGGCTTCATCGGATAGCTCTGGCCGTCCACCACGATGCGCGGCGCCACCGACCCGGCCACAACAGCATCGTGCCTCGGGGTCGCCCGGAGCGTGAAGGTGTAGATCTCCGAGGGATTCTCCTGGAGGGAGGCAGGCGTGAGATTGGTCAGCGTGAGGGTGGAGCAGCCCGCGAAGAGCGCGAGGCCGACCGCCGCTCCCGCCCACGACAGGATTGTTCTCGCTGCGGAATAGGCTTTAGTGTGCGACATGACGAGGTGTTTATGGTATTAGCGGGCAGCGCCGTCGGTGGGCAAGCCAAAGCTGGAAACGGCGCCGATTTGGGTTTGTACGTGCATGTGCCGTTCTGTGCGTCGACCTGCGATTTTTGCGCGTTTTACCAGGTGAGGCCGACCGCGTCGGCGGTCCGGTGTTTCATCGAAGGGGTGGAGGCGGAGGCGGCCGGGATCGATTGGCCGAGACCTCCGGACACGGTCTTTTGGGGCGGCGGGACGCCGGGGCTGCTGGGCCCAGAGGACCTGGAACGGCTCGCGGGGATCGTGCACGCCCTCGCGGGAAACCGCGTTTCGGAGTGGACGGTGGAGCTCGCACCGGCCTCGGTAACGCCGGACCGGCTGGCGGCGCTTCGGGACGCCGGGGTCACCCGGCTTTCGCTCGGCGTCCAGAGTTTCCGGCCCGCGCTTCTGGAGGCGCTCGGGCGCGCGCACACCGTGGCGCAAATTCATCGTGCTTACGAGCGCATCCGATCGACGGGCTGGAACAATGTCAATTTGGACCTCATGTTCGCGCTGCCCGGCCAGAGCGAGGCGGACTGGGAGGCGGATGTGCGCGAGGCGGTGCGGCTCGCGCCGGAGCATCTTTCCACCTATTGCCTCACGTTCGAGGAGGACACCGCGCTCTGGGTCAAGCTGGCCCAGGGTCGGGTGCGCCTCGACCCGGAACGCGAGGCTGCGATGTACGAGAGGACGTGGGCCCGGCTGGGCGAGGCGGGATACGCCCAATACGAGATCTCGAATTTCGCGCGTCCCGGGCGCGCCTGCCGGCACAACCTGAACACGTGGGCGATGGGCGAATGGGTCGGCCTGGGCCCCTCGGCGGCCTCCCAGTTCCGCGGACGCCGCGGCCGAAACATCGCGGACCTCGAGCGGTGGCGGGCGGGCCTCGCGCAGGGACGCCGCGCGGAGGAGGACGCTCGGGAGCTGTCGCCGGAGCTGCTTGCCGAGGACGCGCTCATATTCGGGCTGCGGACCAACGCGGGCGTGGATCTCGAGCCGTGGCGAATCCAGGCGCCGCGGGCGCCCTGGCCCGATTGGGACAGCCGGCTCGACCGCCTGGCGGAGGAGGGGCTCGTCCGCCGGGAGGACGCCGGCCGGGTGCGGCTTACGGACCGTGGCCGGCTGGTGGCCGACGCCGTCGCGGCCGAACTGATGGGCTGACCGCCCTCACTGGACCGGACTCAGCTTGTAAAGCATCACGCCGTGCGCGGGGATCGTCATGCGCAGCGCGTCCTTTCCCGGCGTGAGCTCCGGCAGGTCCTGCTGCCGCCAGAGGTCGCGGACATGCTGCGGGCTTCGAAAGCCGAGTTCGCCGAGCTTGGTGAACGCGAGGGTCTGCGGCGCCGAATCGCGATTGAAAAAGCCGAGCGCCTTGGATCCGTCCGCCAGATCCTTCATCAGGATGTCCACGGGCCCCTGCGTGGCGACGCGGACGGCCTGCCGCCCGAGGGCGTCCTGGTCGATGGCCAGCACCTCGTCGTTGGTCAGCAGGCCCAGGGTGAAGGGATCGAGGTGCTCCAGGTCGCAGCCGATCAGGAGGGGGGCGGACAGGAGGCACCAAAGGCTGATATGCGCGTACTGCTCGTCCGGCGTGAGTGCAGTGGGATGAGGATGCCCCCATCCGACCTCGCCCACCACCAGCATGTCAGGATCGTTCCAGTGCCCCGGGCCGGCATACGGCGCCCAACGGTCCTGGGA
>JBOHXF010000316.1:0-11443 GCA_050737455.1 Opitutaceae bacterium
GCGATCGGCGCCCCGGTTGGGGACCGCCCGACAGCGGAGGGGCGGATCAACGCCAGTTTGGATTGCGCGGTCCGGGCATTTCGCGGTCCGGCATCAGAACCCGAGCCAGCCATCGGCGCACCCGGGGAAACGCCTCCACCACGACTGGGTTTGACGAGCATTTCCGGCTGGGCCGTGCTATTGTCCAACAGGAATGAACCGGAGAGCCTTTATAAACCGAGCGTTGCTGGCGGGCCTTGCGGCTGAACTCGGGCGTGACCGGCTTGGCGCGGCCGCCCCCCAAACCCGAGCTGCGCCGTTCGACCTCGCTCGTTGCCGATTTGGCGTCAATTACACGCCGACTCGCAGGTGGTGGTTCTGTTGGAACGATTTTTCTGACGACGACATTGCGCGGGACTTGGATGCAATCTCCGATTTGGGCGCGGATCATATCCGTATCATGTGCATTTGGAGCTATTTCCAGCCGAATCCAGCTTGGGTGAGCCCGGCCCATCTCGATCGCTTGGACCGGTTATTGGCGTTGGCGGCGCAACGGCGGCTGGACGTTTGTGTCTCGATGCTGGTCGGTCACCTCACCGGGCAGGATTTTCACCAGGGCTACGAGGGAGGGCGGTCGCTTTATACGGATCCGGACCTATTGAAGTCGGAGCGCCTCTATTTTGAACGCGTGGCTGAAGTCTGCCGGCCGCGGCCCAACTTTCTTGGCTTTGACTTGGGCAACGAATTGGACTGCTGCTGGCGGACGGCCGACTTGGCTGTGGGCGACCGATGGTTTCAATCGATGCTCGACTTGGCGGACCGGCTTGCCCCGGAGGGCGTGCATGTGAATGGCGTGGACAACGGACCTTGGTTTCAACCCGACAGCTTTTCGCCGCGGGCATTGGCCCGGCGTCAACGCATAATTGCGCTTCATGCCTGGATCAAGTACACGGGAGCCTTGGCGCGCGGCGGGCCGCTCGATGGCCCCAGCATTGATTTGGCGGCGAGCATGGCGGCTCTTGCGCGGGCGTACGCCGCCGACCCGCAGAAGCCGATTTGGATTCAGGAATACGGCGCCTCCGAAGCATGGATGACGCCGGCGCAGGCCGACGTCTTCTGCGAACGGGCGACGGTCAGGGCAATCGATGCGGGCGTCGCCTGGTTCACATGGTGGGCAAGTCACGACATCGATCGCAGGTTTCAAGTTGACGAATTGGAGTATTCGCTCGGACTTATCGGGGCGAACAACCGAATCAAGCGCCGCGGGGAAATATTCCGGGGCGTGGCCAACGCCTATCGCGGGCGCCCGGTCCGGTTCGCGCCGTCCTATGCGGGCACGATCGTCCCGCCACCGGCTGAATATAACGACGAGGCGACCTGGGCATGGATGGATCGCTGGCGATCCGCCTTTTACGGCTCGTGAGCCGAATGTTCGGGCGGCGGTCGGGATTCGAACCGCACGTGCTCGAGGTACGCCTGACTCAGCGGCACCTGCTCGGGGGCCTTCGGAGACTCGTCCTCGATGTAGTAGCGCCGGATTCCGATGTTTGCCGCTGCGTGCAGAATCGCCGGGAAATCCAGCTCCCCGCTGCCGATGGGCACGCTGGTCTCGAGAGCGACATGTGCATCCGGGATGCCCGTCGGGCTGCCTTTCTGCAGGTCCTTGAGGTGCATCAGGTCGAAACGGTCGGGGTATTTTTCAAGATAGGCGACGGGGTCCGCGCCGGCATGGGCAAACCAAAAGACGTCCATCTCGATGGTGACATACTTCGGGTTGGTGAGCTTGATGAAAGTGTCGAATAGCGTTCCGTGCGCCGTGCGGACGAATTCGTATCCGTGCGGGTGGTAGCCGAATTGAAGGCCGTGCGCCTTCAGCTGCTTGCCCCATCGGTTGCAGTTGGCGGCCAGTTTCTCGATGGCGTCCCGGGTCAGCGACCGGCCCGTGTGCGGCACCCAGCCTAACACGACATAGCGGGCGCCGAGCGACTGGGCGTCGGCAACCACGCCGGGGAGATCATTTTCCAGCTTCTCGTAGCTCGGAATGATGCTGCTGCACGTCAGGCCGGCCCGATCGAGCTCCTGGCGGAATTCGGCGGCCGTCCGCCCGTAATAGTCGGCGGTCTCAATGTCGGTGAAGCCGAGCTTGCGGATCAGCGCCAGAGTCCCGGGCAGGTCCTGCCTCGCCTCCTGCCGATAGGTGTAGAGCTCCATGCTCAGCGGGCCCGTGAAACGCTGCTTTTGCGGCGGCGCGCCCGGGGGGCCGTTACCCTCGTTGAGCCAGAGATCGACTCGCGGCGTGTCCCAGGAGTAGGGCTTGTCGAGAATGTCGAGGCGCCCGTCGCCGTTGAAATCGGCCACCTTTGCTTCGTGAAATCCGATGCCGCTGGAAAACAGCGTGACCGTGAAATGACCCTGGCCATCGCCGTATAGGATCCAGGCGCGGGCATGCGGATTATCCGGCGAAAGGGCATGATCCGTCCATTTGCCCATTTCGGCGCAAAAAATATCCAGGTTGCCGTCACCATTGATGTCGCCGAGCTGCAGGCTATGGCCATGGATGACGGTGATGCCCGGCAAGAGGTCACGGCCGACCCACGATTTGGGGTTGGTCGGGTCGCCCTTGCACACGTACATCATGAGGGGGCCGTTCCCGTCGCCCGGCGCTTCGATGATCTCTGGGTACTTTCCGGGCATGAACCTGCCGACGGCGAGGCGGCCGGGATGGTCGGTGAACGGGATGGGCTTGAACTCATCGCCTTTGACGTGTTTGAACCACCACATGCCCGCAACCAGGTCGGGCGTCCCGTCGCCATCGATGTCGTACACCGCCATGCCTTCCTCTTTGTTCGCGGTCTTGTACTTCGAGGTATCCAGGATTTCGACCAGCGGCCACGGCCCGGAGCTGCGGGGGTTCGGCGGGATGTGCGCGAGAAAAAGCTTCTGCGCATACTGATTCCAAAACATGAGTTGCGGCCGGCCGATGCCCTCGAAATCGGCGACGGCCTGATCGTGATGGCCCTTGGCCCCGGTGTCCTTGATGATATGCCGCTTCCACGGGACTTCGGGGTTGAAATTCGGCCGCGGATTTTCGTACCACCAAAGCTGATTGCTCTGATAGTCGCCGCCGATGATGAGGTCGGGGTCGCCATCGCCGTCGACGTCGCAGATCACGCCACCCGCTTCCGGGGTTGCATGGGTGTTGTCGATGACGTATTTGACCCAGCCCTTCGAGGTGTATCGCATCCAGATGAGGGCCGGCGCCTGGGTGCGCTCGGCGAGGATGAAGTCATTGACCCCATCGCCGTCGACGTCGCAGATTACGGCGGCGGTTTGTTGCCTTCCCCCGTTGGGCTCTGGCAGATCGCCGGTGCGGCTCGATAGATGCTTCCAGATGGGGAAGGCCGGTCCGGTGGCGCCGACGAGCGAACCGGCGAAGCCGGCTAACAGGGCAACGGCGAAAATCAGGGGCTTCGACAAGCTGCATTTCATATCACATCGATCCTCGGCGAACTCAACAAGGTGCTGGTGCAAATCGAAGGGATCAAGAGGCGGAGGTTGACTGACCCGGGCGTGCCGGAGACAAGGATGGCGAATCCTGCCGGATTTTGCGCGATCAGTTCGGACAGGAAGGCGACATCCGTCGCCCGGATCGACCGGCCGCGCGAGCTCGGTTCTTTGGACTCATGTCGATGGTTTGGCCCCAATGACGTCGGCGATCATGTTGAGCACCAGCTGCGCCGCCGCCGGATCGTACCTTATCCCGTAGAACCCCGGTTCGGCTTCCCCCGGAACAAGGCGACCGGCGGTGAGCAACTGTGAAAGGATCACCTTCCCCTGGTCCCGGCCAAACGCCAGCTCCACCACCGGGATACGATCCAGATCTTTGCCGCAGCTGGCCAGGGGCCTCAGCATTGTCGCCCGGCCGCCTTCGGCGCCGCGGCGGTAGGATTCGGCGATGTCCGTAACCACGAGTGGCGCATTCGGATCGACGCTGCCGTCTAGCGTGGGGGCGTCCTCGGCCAGCAACTGTACCTTGGCTCGGAGGCGCGCGATGACGTCATGGTCCCGCGCCAAACGTGAGAACGCGTAGAACCCTCCGAGCTCGTAAGCATAATAAGTGTCGCCATGGCGTATCGCCTTCGGGTCGGCGCCCCGGGCGGTCCACAGGGCCAACAAAGCCGACGGACTCAGACCCGTAACCGTCATGTTGTCGGCGGGCACCACCAAGCCGCCGCGCAAGCCATTCCACAGACAGGCGGACCGACGCGACAGGCCGTGCCAGAGCGAAGCATCGTGCATGGCCGAGTGCAGACAGCTTTCGGGCTCGGCTACCTGCTCGAATTCGACCTGCACGCCGTCGAACAGACGGTCGCGCTCCACCCGCGGCGGGCCGACGATCCGCGGCGCGCCTTCGAGCGGCCCAAGGTCGCCCGCCTCGTAGCCCTGGCCGAGGTCGCGCGGCCCGATGTCCAGCATCACGAGCGACACCCCTCGCGCCACGGCGCGCAGCAGGCGGTCCGCCAATTCTCCCCGACGTGTGAGGCTGGCCCAGGTCTTCGTCGAGGTGACAATTACCGCCGCCGCCGGATCATCCGGGGTTGTCACATTGATGGCGTTTTGCCCTAAAAATGCCCGAATCTCCTCCTCGTCGTCTGGCACACCGACCGCCGCTCTTCGCAGCGCCGTGGGCACCACCACATGTAGCGTCTGTACGTCCCATGCGGACACCACCCGATGAGTCGTCCCCGACGCCGGCTGATTCAATTGCGCTTCCATCCGCCAAGTGCCCGGTTCCGGCGGCAGCGCGACCGCGACCGGCACGATCGCCCGCCCATGAGCGGGCACCGTCCGTTCCAGATTGCGAGGGGAGCCGACCGGCTCCTCGGCGTCAGCGGGCAGAATTACGACAGTAGCCGTGACCGGCCTAACTTCGTCCGTGTCGTTAAAAAGATAAACGGGCACCGTGACGACTTGGCCGGGAGTGAAATTGTGGTCCCAAATATCCAGGCTGACGCTGATCGGCGAAAATGCCGCCGCCAGCGCGCCCCAAACGGGCTTCGGCCGACCCTCCTTGAGCGGTCCCAGGAACCAGTTATTGCCGTCCTGCGGACTGCTGAGCATGCAGAACGGAGCGAAGCCGGCGGCGCCGAGTCGGCGCCAGTACTCGGCCACGCGCGAGGTGGATTCGGCCTGAAACCGGAGGCGAAGTTCGCGGGTTTGCCGCCGCCCAAGGAATCGCAGCAAGCTCTCCCGCACTGCCGGGTAAGCGCCGGGGTCGCCGTTGGAATCAAGATAATTGCCTCCAAACTCATCGACCATGATCGGCTTACCAAACTGGGACGGGGAGTCGTAATAAAGGCCGAGGTTTTCAAACAGGCTCCACCAATATTTATGGATGTTGATCACATCGCGGCCGCAGACGACGATCGGAGGATAATCTGCAAGGTCGGCATTCAATGCCGACCATGCCTTTTCCAGCTCCGGTCCGGCGGTTTCGTTCCACGGCTGGATCATGACCACGCAAGGATGCCGAGCAGCCACGTCCAACCATGCTCTCCACTGGGTCTCCATACTTCGTTTCGAAGCCTGGATGCCGTGGAAGAACGGCCATTCCATTTGCACGAGCAGCCCGTCGTGATCGCATAGGTCGAGGAATGACTCGGGCGGCAAACCCAGATGAAACCGCAGGTAATTGGCTCCCAGGCTTTTCAAGCGCCGCACGATGTTCTCCTCAAACCAGCCCGGGTTGAACGCCAGCGTCCGCGCCTCGGGATCGCGCACCCAACGGTGCCAGACAACCGAGCTGCCGCGCAATTGGATCGGATGACCGTTGAGCACGAAACGGAGCCCTTCGGTGCGAAAGTCGCGCAACGCCCAGGTGATCTCACGGCAATCGCTCACTCGCGCCCCGTCTCTTACCACAAGACGAAGGCGGTAGGTATGGGGTGAATCCGGGGTCCAAGATTGGCACGCATGATTCAGGTTCAATGCCGTCACCCCTCGGTCGCTTCCCGTCCGCGTCCACGCTGAGACTGCCAATGCATGATGGTGGGAATCCAAGATTGAAACCTGCACGGTCCGCCTGGCGGCCGCGCCTTCACCGCCCAAGAGCGCCCAGTGCACGGCGACCGAGTCCGCCGCATAATCGGTCCAAGGGACAAGCATGGTGATCCGCGTAGGCCCCGAAAAATGCAGGGAAACGTCGCCCCAGAGACTCGAAGAGACATCCGACCGCCAACGGTCCGCCGCAGGCACGGACGAGGCATCGGTCGCAGGAACGTTGCGCAACGACTTCAGCACCACGCGCAGTTCGATGCTCCGGCCCGGCCTTACGCTCGAATTGCGCAATACAAACTCCACCGGCGCCATGCCGCCCGCGCGCGATCCGACCAATGCGCCGTCCACGTAGACCGCCGGCTCGAAACGGGCTCCGTACAGGCAAAGCACCGCCTGACTCCAATCACCGGGCGGCAACGACACGGTCCGCGAATACGAAAGGGATCCCGGCGCCATAAAATCGGGATCTCCCACCAGGCCCGGCACCACGGCTGATCGGGCCGCGTGCCCGGCAACCGCCACATTCCAGATTCCATCCAATGAAATCGCATCACCGGGATGGGCCGCGGCCCGAGGGCTTCGGGTACCCGCCCGGCCCATTGGGACTATCGCCAAAGCGCAAAGACCCAAAGCTGCCAATATGCCTGCTTTGCGCCCGTCAGAATGGCCATGCGGCGACTCTCCCGCCATGTTTGGGTACCTTCTTCTGCAGTGTCGAGGGGCCGGAATGGTGTTCCGCACGAGATCTGCATCCCTTCATTGTCTCTCCGCGTTCAAAGGCGATTACTTGTCTTTGGCTCCGCGATAGCCGTGCGAAGTCCCTTCGTTCCTTGGGACCCGGCCGAAGTGATGCTCGTCGCCACTGGTAAGCGACACATCATCCAGATGCAGCCAAGCGCCGGCTCCGGTGGGAGCAAAGCCGGCATAGACCACCAGGGACGTTTTGGACCCCGAATTGAAAGACACCTTGAGCCGGGTGTAGGAGTCGATCTTAGGAATCGAAGTCTGCTGCACCACTCCTGCGTTCGTACGAACGCCGAACTCGCCTCCTGCGAAGGTGCTGCCGGACGAATCACTCACCCAGCCTGTCAGGACATAGTCCGTATATGGCGTCACCGATACCGTCTGTGCGATGGCGTCCCAGAAGTTGTTGTTCTTGCCGTCGCTCGTAATGTAGGCGCAATTCCTCCCGGAATGGCATTCCGCCGCCGTCTTATAGACCCCGATTAAATCACTGCCGACCCCGTACCAAGGCGGCTGCAGCATGTCTCCGTTGGGCAGAGGCTGTAATTCGAAACCCGGGTCTGCGATCAAATTGCCGTTTGGCGGATTCACGGTGACCGTGACCGTTCGGGTGACCGGTCCTTTGCCGTTGGCGGCGGTCAGGGTATAGGCGGTGGTGGCCGGCGGGCGTACGGTGACCTGGTTCCGGCCAGTGACCGCCCCTTTTCCGTGGTCAAGGGACAGGGATGTTGCGCCTGAGGTCGTCCAGGTCAAAATCGTCGAAGAGCCGGAAGTGATCGTCGAGGGATGGGCCAGAAAGCCTGAAATCGTGGGGGCGGCGGAGGAGTTTTGGAACTGCCAGGCCCGCCACCATCGAACGTAAAGCGGGTTGTCGTTGGAAGTCTTGCTATCGATCGGGCCGCCTCCCGTGCTGCGATCGTGCCAGTTGGCCTGCTGCATCCACCCGGCAAAACAGTAGACACCGGAGTTCCAAGCGGGGTCGTTGAGCGGGGCGGGCGAGCCCTGCGGCCGGCCGTCCACATAAAGCTGCATGCTTCCATATGCGCCCAGGCCGTCGTTGCGCCAGTAGAGCCCGAAGATGTGAAATGCCGACGAGAAACTCCCGGAGACGCCATAGAGGAAATTGCCGTGCGGCGGTGGGACCCCAGGCGTGTTCTCCCAGATGCAGAAATGGGCCTTGGTCACGCCCGACCCCCAGACCGCCTCGTTCACGTCCACCTCGGCACTCTGGTTGACCTGGTTGCGTCCCTCGGGCGTGCACCAGAGATCGGTGTGGAGACCGTCGGCCGCGCCGTTGGATTCGTCGGGCATCTTGGCGCACCACTCAAAATAGCCGAACTTCTGGAGGAAGTGTCCATAATTCGTCAGCCCCATCCAGCTCTGCCGTTCATCGGTGAGATCCGACCCGGGCTTGTTGAAATCTTGGACGACCAAACCTGTGCCCTTGACCACGGTAACGTAGGGAGCAATTGAGGGGGTACCGTAAAACTGGCCGCCGTTGTCGACGGTGTTAAGAGGCCCACTGTGGCCCAGGTCGTCGCTGTAATCGCCGTTGCCCGAGTGGCACCACCATACGCCTCCGCCGGAACCTCCATTCCATAGGCTGGTGTCGATGCTGGAATCTTGGGCAAATGTATCGTTGGCCGTGACGACCCAGGTTCGGCCGTTTGGGGGGAGAACGTTTCCGTAGGGGAGGACACTTTCGCTTGTTGGCGGCTCGCTCCTCACCATCGCCGCATTGCCTACCCGGTTACCTGCGGCAATGGCAGCCGAAGTTCTGTCGAAAGATATTGTTGTGTGAGGGGGCGAATCGTGCGGCGCCGCTACCTCCTGCGGAAAGATCGGTGACGCCCAAGAGAGGAAGGCCCAGATGAGCGCTGTGCCCATTGGGAAATGATTTCGAGAGCCGGCAGCCTGTTGCCGGGCAGTGCGGATCCAGTCCGACCGCATGGTGCAAGGCGGCCTTGGCGGCCTCCCGTTTCCAGGCCGGTGCTGTCCTGTCACCGTGGGCACATTCCCATTGCCGGTTGAAGGTGCTGAGAATTTATGGCGTGATCGCCGGGCTTGAGCCCGCTGTCCAGCTTGCTCTGGAGTATCATTATTGTCTGCCGGCTCTCTGCCATAATGAAAACCGATGGTGCCCATTGGGAATTCCGCGCCAAGAAATTACATATGGGATCTCCGGGCGTCGGGCCAGGATTTGTGACTTGCGCCAATCGATTGACGGAGAGGATAATGCTGATTTCGCCTATGCGTAATGTGATCCCAATTGGCCCGAACGGCGGGGGCGAAGGGTCATGCGGCGGAAATTGCCCGAGCGCGGCATTCTCTCTAATAGGTCGCTGAAATAGGGCGACGTTCGACAGCCGCTTTCAGAACTCGTTGGGAATGGCTGCCGGCTTTCGCATTCATCAATAGCTTACGAATTCGCACAGTCGTTCGGTGAGTATTCCAGCGGCCTGCTAAGCTCGACACCCGATGTCGGCTGGCGAAATGAAGCAGGTTGCGGCCTACGGGCTGACCGTCGCGCTCCCCACTCGGATGTTCTCTGTCCACGTTGCCAAGCGAATATGCGCAGCGGTCAGGTGGCGAGGGATGTGCTGTGACCCGTTGTACCTGGTGACAAGCATTCGGGCGTTTCCGAACTGTGCAGTGCCTACCGGGTAGCGAACAAGCCCAAGCGAGTCGCGGAAGGGCGGGTCCAGCAATCGTCGGAAATGGCACGATGCGTTCGAATCGCCGTGGGGAAGCAGCTAAGCCCGTCCGCCAGCCCCTTTTCGAAGCGGAACCATCGGTGGCCGGTTTGGTCCCCGGCGGCGGATGAGGTCCACGGAACCGGCGCATTCGGTCTGGCTCGCGGCGGCTCTGGCCGCGATCGCGGGATTTGCCGATGTGCTCGGCTATCTCATCCTCTCACAGATCTTCACCTCGCACATGACAGGAAATGCCGCCAGGGCAGGGCTTTACATCGGCGCTGGGCATTGGGCGAAATTCATGCTGCGTGGCATGGCTATTCCGGCCTATGTCGCGGGAGTCGCGCTCGGCTTCACGACCGAACGGGTGGCGGTGCAATCGGGATCGCGGATTCGCCTGGCACCGGCCTTCGCATTCGAACTCGCGCTTTTGGTTGCGTTCATATTCGTATGCCGGTCCGCATCGATCGTCCGGCCCGACACATCCCGGTTCTACGCGCTTCTTTGGATTCTCTCGGTCGCCATGGGGCTGCAGTCGGCTACGCTGCGGAGGGCCAGCGGGAGAACGGTTCAGACCACCTTTATGACCGGCATGCTCCTCAATCTCGGGCAGGAATCGGTCGAGGGCGCCTTCGACGCCGCCCAAGGCCGGAGGCGCCCGGCCCGCCGGCATTGGAGCAACGCCTGCGTATTCGGCGGGGTGTTTCTCGCTTTCGCCCTTGGGGCGGCATTGGGCAGCCTGGCCGAAACACGCTTCCATTGCCTCGCCCTGGTCCTTCCCGCCGCGGCGCTTGGAGCAATCATCGTGGGGGAGCTGGCTCGCTCACGAACGACGGATGGCTGACCATTCAGCATCTTACTCGATATCTGATCTCACCGGCTCGCTTGGTTTGACCGGCGACGAGAAGGCCGACGAGGCGGCCGAAATGGCGATGCCTTGAAGCCGGCCGCGAAGGCAAAATTTAACGCGGCGTGACACGACCGTCCGTTGACATGACATCAAGAGCATGGAAGCACCTTCTTCACCGCTGACGCGGAATGGGTGGTGATCGAACCAAATCAGATGCCCGCGGGGCCTTCCGCCGCCCCCCGCGTCCTCACGCAACCGCGGCGGATCCCCCGGCGAAGGCGAGCGCTCCGGATCCGCGACGTCCGGGCTTGCTTGCGGCCGGGGTTCCCGCGCCCCTCAAGAGGCCGCGGTCTTTCAGCCAGTCGGCCATTCGGTCCGGCCAGTGGCGGATGGCCAGATACTGCGAGCGGTCGCCCATGTTGAAGCCATGCTTTCCCTGGGCCATGAAATGCGCCTCAACCGAAACTTCCGCAACCCGGAGTTCTTCCAGAAGGCGCAGCGTCACCTCGTCGCAATGGTATTGGTCGTCGTTGGCGCAAAGCAGGAAGGCCGGGCCGGAGTCGCGCGGCACGGCCGCGGGCAGGTCGTCTCCGCCCGGGTAAATGAGCCTTTCGAAGTCCGGGCGCGCGCTCACCCGGTCGATGGGATCCGGCGCGGCGGGGTCGCCGCGGGCATCGCGAAAGGCGACGTCCATCGCGAGCACGCCGCCCGCGGAAAATCCGAGGACGCCGATCCGGTTCGGGTCGATTCCGAATTCGTGCGCGTGGTAGCGCACGAAGCGCATCGCCCGGTATATGCCCGCCCGCGCGTCCCGCATCGTATAGGGGGAATTCGCCTCGTTCGGCAGCCGGTACTTGAGGGCGAACGCCGTCACCCCGAGCGTGTTGAGGAATTCCGAGGGCTGCCGGCCCTCCGCCTTGAACACCAATTCGCGAAAGCCGCCGCCCGGCGCCACGACCACGGCGCAGCCGTTCGCCTTGCCCAGTGGCGGAGCAAACACGCTGATTGAAGGATCGTTGACGTTCCGCACCCAGTAATCGTGGGCCTGCTCAGGAACGTCCTTGAAGCGTTCGAACCCGGGCGCGCCATCGGTCCAGAGCGGAATGACTCGGGGCTGGGC
>JBOHXF010000317.1:0-4267 GCA_050737455.1 Opitutaceae bacterium
CGCCCCGGGGCGCGTTCGACATTCAGCCGGCGACTCTTGCTATACGCCAGAAATCAGCTAGATCGGCAAGTGTGGTGGTTCACGGCATCAGCAAACGTCCCCGACTGCTTCTCGGTCTGGATCGCTATCTCGGCGTTCCGGCCTGCTTCGCCCTGACGGTCCTCCGGCGGGTTTTCGGACGGCGAGCACGCCGGCCGGCGGCGCGTCCGCGCAGCATTCTGTTCATCAAGCTCGCAGAGCAAGGCTCGACGGTGCTCGCGTACCGGGCCCTGGCGGAGGCCGTCCGGCGGGTCGGAAGGGAGAACGTCCGCTTCCTCGTGTTCGAGGAGAACCGGTTCGTGGTCGACCTCCTGGAGCTCCTGCCGGCGGAGAACGTCATTGCGATCCGCACCGCCGACGCAACGGCGCTCCTTGCGAGCGCCTGGCAGCGTCTGAAGGTCATTCGCCGGCTCAGGATCGACGCCTGCGTCGACCTGGAATTCTTCACCCGCTCTTCGGCCATTCTGTCCTGGCTCACGGGAGCGCGGATCCGGGTCGGCTTTCATACGTTCTATGGCGAAGGCCCCTATCGGGGCGACCTGCTCACGCACCGCGTCCTGTACAATCCGCACCTCCACACGAGCGAAACCTTCCTCACCCTGGTCGCCGCGCTCGATCAGGATCCCGCGTCGCTGCCGACGTTCGATTTCCGGCCGGGCGAGCCGGCCGGCGCGCCTATATTTCGGCCTGCGCCCGAGGAGATCGCGGCGGTCCGCGAGAAGCTCGAGGCGGCAGGCGAAACGGCCGGGCGGCGCCTGGTGCTCCTCAACGCGAACTGCAGCGACCTGCTTCCGCTGCGCCGTTGGCCGGATGCGAGCTATCTCGCCCTCGCGCGCGAATTGCTGGCCGGCGACGACGCGCTCGCGGTCGCGTTCACCGGCGCGGCGGACGAATCGGATCGCGTGAACGAGCTGGTTCGCGCCGTCGGTTCGCCTCGGTGCGTCAGCCTCGCGGGGCGCACCACCCTACGCGAACTGCTGGTCCTCTATGGGCTGGCGGAGGTGCTCGTGACCAACGACAGCGGTCCGGCCCACTTTGCGGCGCTGACCCCGATCGACGCCGTGACGCTTTTCGGGCCCGAGACGCCGCTTCTCTTCGGGGCGCGCGGGCCGCGCAGCCATCCGATCTGGGCCGGGGTGGCCTGCAGCCCCTGCGTCAACGCCTATAACAACCGGCAGAGCGCGTGCCGGAACAATGTCTGCATGCAGCGGATTTCCGTCGAGGAGGTGCTCGCGGCGGTGGAAGGCATTCTCCACAGCCGGGCGGCTGCGGAGTCCGCCACCCCCGCGGCCGCCGGCCGGATCCGTTAGATTAGCTCACGCCGATCCGCTCTTGCCGCCTTCGCCCCCGGCCGCCGATTCCGCCTGCCGGTTGATCGTCTGGGAGATCTGCGTGAGCTTCCTGTCGGTTTCCATCTCCTCCTTCAGCGTCTCCTCGAGCAGCCGGGCGATCTCGCGCTTGCCAAGGGTCTCGGCGAAAGCGCGCGCCGTGCCGTAGGCGGCGATTTCATAGTGCTCCACCCGCTGGGCCGCGCCGATCAGACTTGCGTCGTGGACAGGCTCCGGACCCTTCAGGTCGACCGACTCCTCCCCTTCCTCGACCAGTCCCCGCATGGCTGCGCAGGTCTTGCCCTTGGGCGATTCGTCGAGGATTTCGAAGACGCGTTCCAATCGCTCGACCTGGCCCTTGGTTTGCTCCAGGTGCATTTCGATGCCCTGGCGCAGGTTCTGGTTGCTCGACGCCATGGCCATTTTTGGCAGCGCCTTCACCAGTTGCGTTTCCGCGCTGTAGATATCCTTGAGTTCGTCGACGAGGAGTTCTTCGAGGGAATTGATTTTCGACATATGCGTGTATGGGTTGTGAGGCCTATTGTGGGGGGCTGCCCGCGGAATGTTCCGCCGTGCAAATTGAGGCTCCCCCGCCACAATCCCCTTTCCGATCCGAGATGAAGGTCGTCCTCCCCCCGCGCTCCCGGCTGCGGCCCCTAGGGCAATACGGCCTCGTCCTAGCGGTCACGCTCGCGGCGTACGCTCCCGTGTGGCGGGCCGGGTTCGTGTGGAACGATCCCGATTACGTCACCCGGCCGGCGCTCCGCTCCTGGGCGGGCCTGGGAAGGATCTGGTTCGATCTGGGGGCGACCGAGCAGTACTACCCCCTGCTCCACAGCTTCTTTTGGATCGAACACCGGCTCTGGGGGAACGGCGCTCTGGGCTATCACCTCGTGAATGTCCTCCTGCACGGAGCGGCCGCCTGCCTGTTCGGGCTCGCCCTCGCGAAATGGCGCACCGCGGGATCGGGGTCGGATGCCCGTTGCCCTCGGGGATTGGACGCGGCGAGCTGGCTGGCCGCGCTGCTGTTTGCGGTGCATCCGGTCTGCGCCGAATCGGTAGCCTGGATCTCCGAGCAAAAGAACACCTTGTCGCTCGTGTTCTATCTTCTTGCCGCCTTGGCCTACCTGCGTTTTTGGAGCGGACGCCGGACGGGCGCCTATCTCGGAAGCTCCGCGCTGTTCGCTTGCGCCCTCCTTAGCAAAACCGTGACGGCAACCCTTCCCGGCGCGCTCCTCGTGACGATCTGGTGGAAGCGCGGCCGGCTCGAACGGCGCCGCGATGTCGCGCCGCTCCTGCCCTGGTTCGCCGTCGGAGCCGCCGCCGGGCTGGGCTCGGCCTGGGTCGAGCGGGTGTATGTTGGAGCCAAAGGCGCCGCGTTCGCGCTGAGCCCGCTGCAGCGCCTCGCTCTGGCCGGCCGGATCCCCTGGTTCTATCTCCGGAAGCTGCTCTGGCCGGCCCATTTGGTCTTCATCTATCCGCGGTGGGAGGTTCGGGTTTCCGATCCGTTCGCGTGGGCCGGGCTTGCCGCCACCCTCGCGGTCCTTGCCGCCGGCTGGGCTTGGCGCCGGCGAAGCCGTGCGCCACTGGCAGCGGCCCTTTTCTTCATCGGCTCGCTTTTCCCGACCCTCGGTTTCCTCAACGTGTACGCGTTCATCTACTCGTTCGTCGCCGACCATTGGGCCTACCTGGGGAGCCTGGGCGTGTTCGCGGCGGCTGCGGGGGTTCTCGTCGCCGCAACCCACCGCTGGCGCCGGCCGGCCCCCGGCCTGGCGGCGGCCGCCCTGCTCGGGGTCCTGGGCCTGCTCACCCGGCGGCAATGCCTCGCCTACCGCGATCCGGTAACCTTCTACCGGAGCATCGTCGCCGCCAATCCCTCCGCCTGGATGGCCGAGAGCAATTTGGCCGACATGCTCGCGGCCTCAGGCCGGCCGGGCGAGGCCATCCCACTGTACCGCGCGGCCCTTCAGGTCGATCCCGGCCTGGAGCAGACCCACTTCAATCTCGCCGTGGCGCTCGTGAAGGCCGGCCGGCTCGACGAAGCGGCGGCGGAGTATCGCGCGGCCCTCCGCCTCAAGCCGGATTTCGCAGCGGCGCACAACGGCCTGGGGGTCGTGCTGGAGCGGCGCGGAAAGCTGGCGGACGCCGCGGGTGAATACGCCGCAGCCGTGTCGATCCAGCCCCTTTACGCCGGAGCGCGGCGTAATCTGGAGCGCGTCGCCGCCGAGGAATACTCGGCCGGGATCGCCGCCGTCCGCGCCGGAGACCTTCCGGACGCCGAATGCCGCTTCTCCGCGGCGATCCGGTTCCATCCCCGCTTTCCCGAGGCGGAGAACGCCTTGGGCGCCGTACTGGCGTCATTGGGCAGGCCCGCGGAAGCGGTGCGGCACTACGAAGCGGCGCTCCGCCTCCGGCCCGAATACCCCGACGCCCGACGCAACCTGGCCCTGGCGCTTCGCGATCTTGGACGTTGATCTCGCGTTCGACGGGGTTTTTCACGACAACGGCGCCCCTCCGCATGGACCGGTCCCGTCCCAATCCCTCCTCGCCGCCCCCCTCGCGCCGCACCTGCGCGCAGGCCGTCGCGGACTGGCTTCGAAACCACGGCCTTCAGGCGCTGGCCGTCGGCAAGCTGGGCAAGGCCCTGCTCCTTGCGACGATCGGCTTCGGCAGTCTCCGTCTCATCGATCGCGATCTGGCGGAGGTTGCGCGCGAGTGGGCGTTCCTGCTGCGGATCGATCCCGAAAACCATGTCCTGCGGATCGTCCTCGACAAGCTGAGCGCCGTCGATGCCGTGAATCTGCGGCATTTCGGCCTGTGGTCTCTGTTTTTCGCGGCCGACCAGGTGGCCGAAGGGATCGGCCTGTGGTTCGATCAGGCCTGGGCGAAGTATCTTATGC
>JBOHXF010000318.1:0-6130 GCA_050737455.1 Opitutaceae bacterium
CGCGCTCCTCGAGCAGAACCCGCTCGACGAGGACCTTCTTGCGCAGCTCGGCTCCGTTGCGCCTGAGCTCGTCCACCATCCGCCCGACGAGGACGTCGGACCCTCCGCGGAACGTGTGGATCCCGCCGCCCATGAAATTGCTGAAGACGATGCCGTAGGCGACCGCCGGATCGTCCAGGCTGGAGCCGTTCGCATACGCGATGGGCTCAAGGAGCAGCCGCTGGACATCGTCCCGCCTCGGGAAGAAGCGCTCGAACAGCTGGCCGATCGTCTCCGCGGAGCGGTCGTAAAAGCTCATCGCGGCCAGCGCCGAGTAAAAGGCCTCCACCCGCGCCCGCTCGACTCCGAAATGGCCCGTCAGCAGCTCGGTGTAGTTCGGCCTCGTGAAATCCGTCCGCACGTCCATCTGCGGATTCACGAACCGCATGCCGCGCAGGGGGACGATGGCGTCGGCGATGGCCCGGGTCCAATACTTGCGGCAGGACTTGATCATGCCCACCGGAAAACCGTGCAGGGAAATGTCGAAAATATGCCCGCCCTTGCGGGTGAACCAGGTCGCCAGGCCGCCGAACTGGTAATGATGCTCGAGCACCAGGACCCGCCAGCCCGCCTTGGCGAGGCGGTTGGCCGCGGTAAGCCCGCCGAGGCCGCTGCCGATCACGATCGCATCGTACTCGTCCGCGACGCCGTTCAGCCAGTCGTAGCGCATGGGGTCCTCAGGCGCCAGGCGCCGCGGACTCGGGCGACGGGCGCAGGACGTGCCGGTTGGCCATCATAACTCCGCTCAGGAGGGCGCCCATGATGCCGACGAGCCCCTGGTCGGCTCCGCAGAGAAAGACATTGGAAAGGGCCGTGCGGCCGTCCGCCGACTTGTCCGGAGAGCCGTAGATCGCGCCGCCGCGCCGCCCGGTGAACCGCTCGACGGTGCAGGGGGTGAACATGTCGGCGGCGACGGTGGCGGCCGCAAGCGCCTCGTCCGTCACCGGGGGAAGGTGACGGCGTCCGGCCTCCTGGACTTTGGGAAACCAGCGGCTTTTTTCCGCCGGGTACGCTTCAGCGGACAGTCCCTTCCAGCGCGCGTAATTGGCGAGGCAGGTCACCTTCAACTGGCTTTCCGGCGCCGCCTCGCCCGCCTCATACGCGAAATTCCCCGGAAGGCAGAGCACGCCGCTGCGGGTGTCCACGGAGCCGGACGGGTTTTCATAGCGAAGCGTCGCGGAGTCGTTGAAAAACACGATCGTGTCCTCGCTCCAGCCCAAGCTTGCGGCGGGCTCGCGGAAGACGGAGATCGTCTCCACGAACGCGATGGCCCCCTCCCGAGGGGCCGCGACCCGCCCGCCGTCCTCTCCCGCGATCAGAGCGGCCGTTTCGGGCGCCCCGACGCACGACAGGACGCAGTCCGCCGTCACCTCCGTTGCGTCGTCGAGGACCAGCGCCGCGGCGCGGTCCGCCGCGGCGACGATCCGGCACACCCCGCATTTCATCCGTCGTTCGCCGCCGGCCTCGCGGTATTTTGCGAGGAGCACGCGCAGAATACGCCGGATCCCTTCGCCGGGCCGAGCCAGGCCCTCCAGCAGGATCGCCCGAAAGAGCAGCGCAGCCGTGGAGAAAGGCATGTCGTTCTCCCAGGCGCTCCCGTAGAACAGGACGGGGCTCAGCAGCATCTCCCGGCAAAGGGGATCGCTGAGATGGGCGCTGAAAACCTCGCGGGCCGAGGGATCGTGGCCGTCGGCCGGATACGGCGTCCCACGCACCCGCTCCGCCAGGCGGCGGAAGCCGTCGGCCTGGGTGGGGAAGCGGTCGGCCACCTCCGCCTCCAGGTCTTCGAATCGGTTGGTGAAACGGAGGCTCGCCTCGCCGCCCGGTCCAAACGAAATCCGGGACCGCTTCTGCTCGCGAAGGGCCAGCTCGTCCCGGTCCAATCGCAATTGCCGGAGCAGGCGGCCGAGCGCGGTGCCCTTCACCCCCGCCGGAACGAAATTGGTGACCGCATGCAGCCCGACATCGTACTTGCGGCCTGCCAGGCTGTAGAACGAGTTCAGGCCGCCCGGGGCGTTGTGCCGCTCGAAAATGCAGACGGACTTCCCGAACAGCGCGGCGCGAATGCCGGCGGCGATCCCGGAAAGACCGGCGCCGATGATCGCGACGTCATAATGGCTGCGGGAGTTCAGGGTGCGCTTACGGAGTCGGCTGCGCGTTGAACTTCGGCGTCAGGTAGTCGGCGCAGCTGTCGAGGGAGGCGAGCCTGGGATATTCGGCCTCCGGCACCTCGATCCCGTAGCGCTTGCGCAGCTCCATCACTATGTCCAGGAAGTCCATGCTGTCCAACTGAAGCTGGTCGCGCAGACGCAGGTCCGGCTTCACGTTGGACAGGTCCTCGTCCGGCGCGATGTCGGCGATGATGGCGAGGACCGCTTTCTTGCATTCGTCTTTGGTCATAATCGGGGCGAATGGACGATTATGCCGACGGACGGCGGACGATCAACGTGGAATTTATCCCCAGCATGCCGAAAGAATTGTTCAGGATCGCGTCCACCCGCTCCACGGCGCGGGGCCGGTTCGCCACGAGACCGGGCAGGACGCAGGCCGGGTCGAGATCGTCGAGGTTGATCGTCGGGTGGACAACGCGGTCCTCGAACGAGGGCAGGTTCCCCGCGAGTTCCAGGGCGCCCGCGGCGCCCATGCAGTGGCCGATGAAGCTCTTCGTGTTGTTGATCCAGGTCCCGGGACAGCCTTCGCCGAACACCGAGCGGATCGCCTCGCATTCCTGAACGTCGCCCTGGGGAGTCGCCGTGGCGTGGGTATTGACGATGTGGATGTCCCCCGGGTTCAATCCGGCGTGCGTGATGGCCCGCCGGATGCATTCGGCCTGGCGGGCGGGATTGGGCAGGACGTAGTCGCTCGCGTCGCTGTTGACGCAATAGCCGGCGATCTCGCCGTAGATCCGGGCGCCGCGGCGCAGCGCATCGTCCCGGCGTTCCAGGGTGTACAGGCAGCCCCCCTCGGAAACCACGATGCCGTTGCGCGCCCGGTCGAACGGGCGCGAAGCGAGGCGCGGATCGGCATGGGAGGCCAGCGCGCCCTGGGACCTGAACCCCGCAAAGATGCCGAAAGTATGGATGCTCTCGCTGACTCCGCCTCCGATCGCGAGATCGACCTCTCCCAGCCGGAGCATCTGCGCGCCGTGGATCAGGCCCAGGTTTCCGGCGGCGCAGGCGGCACCGATGGTGTAGGCCGGACCGGTGATGCCCAGATGCAGCGAAACTTCACCGGCCGGGTTGTTGGCGACGGTCCGGGGATTGTGGTAATGGGACCAAAACCGCGTGTCGTACCCGAACTTGGAGATCGCGTAGACCTCGTTCTCGGTCTCGACGTTGCCGTGCTCCGTGCAGCCGATGTAGATGCCGATCCGCTCGCTCGGGACCGAGCCCAGATCGAGACCCGCGTCGGCGACGGCCTCGCGGGCGCAGTAGATGCTGATGCTGCCCGCCCGGGTCCCGACCCGCAGCTCCTTCTTTTTCTGGTGCTTGAGCGGATCGAAATGACAGACCCCCGCGGGCAGCCGGCCCATGTAGCGCACGTCGAACCACTCGACGCCGGATTCCCCCGCCAGAAGCCGCCGGCGGAACTCGCCCAGGGAATTGCCGTTGGGCGCCGTGAGGCCGACCCCGGTGATGACGATGCGCGGCGGTTCCATGAGGGGAAGCAAAGGGAAAATCGCTAACCAACGTTGACCCGAACGCAATCGGAAGCGCGCGAAGGCGGGAGGTTAATTCAAAAGCCCGCCGTCGTGCGGTTCGCGGGATCGGCGCCGAAACGGGGCCTCCCATTAGGCCCGAAGCTTGCCAAAGCGCCCGCCCGCGTGTTTCAAGAACCGCTCTCACATCCATTTGCATGAACGTGCTCGTCATTGGCGGGGCCGGCTATATCGGAAGCCACTGCGTCCGTCAGCTCGCCGCGGCCGGCCATAGGCCCGTCGTTCTCGACAATCTGGTTTACGGGCATCGCGCCGCGGTGGCTCCCGATGTTCCCTTCCACCGCGCCGATCTCGGCGACGAGGGGGTTGTCGCCCAGGTGCTCCGGGACGAAAGAATCGAACTCGCGATGCACTTCGCGGCGTACTGCTACGTCGGAGAGTCGGTTACCGACCCGCTCAAGTACTACTTCAACAACGTCGTCGCGACATTGCGCCTTCTGCGGGCGATGACCGGCGCCGGCGTGAAGAAATTCGTCTTCTCCTCGACTTGCGCCACTTACGGCGTGCCGGCGACCCTGCCGATCGTCGAATCCCTCCCCCAGCAGCCGATCAACCCCTACGGCCAGACGAAGCTCGACGTCGAGAACGCGCTCAAGGCGCTCGCCGTGGCGCACGGCCTAAGCTTCGCGGCCTTCCGCTACTTCAACGCGGCCGGAGCGGCCGAGGACGCCTCGATCGGGGAGGACCACAACCCGGAGACCCACCTGATTCCGCTCGCCTTCGAGGCGGCGGCGGGCCGCCGGCCGAATCTGCAGCTTTTCGGAACCGATTATCCGACGCCCGACGGCACTTGCCTGCGCGATTACGTCCATGTGGACGACCTCAGCCGGGCGCACATCGCGGCCTTTCCCTTCCTGGAGCGGCCCGGCGCCCAACTCTTCTACAATCTCGGCACGGGCCGACCCACTTCGAACCGCGAGGTCATCCGGGCCGTTGAGCGGGCTTCCGGCCGCCGGGTCCCCATCGTCGAGCGGCCGAGGCGCGCGGGCGATCCGCCGGCGCTCTACGCCGATTCCACAAAAGCGCAGCGGGAGCTGGGCTGGAAAATAAGATTCCCGGGCATCGACGCCATCGTCGCCAGCTCGTGGAACTGGCACCGCTCCCATCCGGAAGGGTTCGGCGGCGGCTGAACGCGGATTTCCGGCCTACTCCTTGATCCGCTTCTCGATCGCGGCTTTGGTGAGGCCAAGCCTCCTTGCCGCCTCCGCCGGGTCGGGCCGGTCTCGCAGTGCCCGCGCGATCATCGCCTTTTCCAGCCGGGGCAGGATGGGCTCCGGATCCGCGCCATAGAGGGCGAAGAGCCGGTCCACCAGATCCGCCTCGCCCCATTCGTGCGCGGGCTCGCGCTCGCCCCGGATTTCGCCGGGCAGATCTTTCGGCAGGATGGCGTCGCCCTGGGCGATGACCGCGCTGCGGTAAACCGTGTTCTCCAGTTCGCGGACGTTGCCCGGCCAGCGGTGGCGGGCGAGGATCGCCATCGCTTCCGGCGACACTTTGCCGACCCGGGCCTTCCGACCCTTGACCAGGTTCTGCAGGCAGAAATCGACGATCGCCGGGATGTCCTCCGGGCGCTCCCGCAAGGCCGGCATCCGGATTCGCACCACGTTGAGCCGGTAGTAAAGGTCCTCCCGGAAGCTCTTCGCCTTCACGATGGCCTCCAGATCCTTGTTCGTGGCGGCCAGGACGCGCACGTCGACGCGGATCGTCTCCCCGCCTCCCACCCGCTGGATTTCCCCCTGCTGGAGGACGCGCAGGATCTTCGTCTGGGTCGCGAGCGCCATGTCCCCGATCTCGTCGAGGAAGAGAGTGCCTCCGTCGCACAGCTCGAATTTTCCGATCCGCTGCCCGGTGGCTCCCGTGAACGATCCCTTTTCGTGGCCGAACAGCTCGCTCTCGATCAGATTGTCGGGGATCGCCGCGCAGTTCACCGCGACGAACGGCTTGCCGGCCCGGTGGCTGTGCTTCCAGATCGACCGCGCGACGAGTTCCTTTCCCGAGCCGCTTTCGCCGGTGATCATGACGGTGACGTCGCTCGCGGTGACCTGGCCGATGGTCTTGAACACCTCCTGCATCACGGGTGAACCGCCCACGATGCCCTCCTTGTAGTCCTCCGGATCGATGCTGGGCTTGTACTCGCCGACGGCCCGCAGGTCCTCTCGGACCTTGAGGGCGTTCTCGGCGAGCGCCAGCACCTTCTGCGGATCGAAAGGCTTCATGACGTAGTCGAACGCGCCGTACTTCATGGCCTCGATCGCGGTCTGGGCGGTCCCGAACGCGGTCATCAGGATGACGAGCTGTTTGGGGTTGACCGAACGCAGATGCTGCAGGGTTTCGATCCCCCCCATCGCGCCCATCCGCACATCGAGGAAAATC
>JBOHXF010000319.1:0-2189 GCA_050737455.1 Opitutaceae bacterium
CCGCGATTCGGCTCCGTATTCGCTGTGCAGCCGGTATAGCACGACCTCGAATTGCAGGGGGCCCACGGCGGCAAGAAGCGTGGAGCCCGGAGGCGCCGCACGCGGCGCAAACGACTGGACCACGCCCTCCTGCAGCAGTTGCTCCAGACCCGACCGGAATTTCTTGGAGTCGGCCGGATTCGGATTCGAAAGATAGGCGAAGACCTCCGGCGGAAAACGGGGAATCTCGTCGAAGAGGACGCTGCGGTCGTCCGTGAGGGTGTCGCCGATGCCGAACGCGTCGTGGCCGACCAGCCCGATGACATCGCCCGGCCAGGCCTCGTCCACCGTGGCGCGCTCCTGGCCGAACAGCTTGTGGGAGGAGGACAGCCGCACGGTCCGCCCGGAACGGGCGTGAACCACGTTCATGTCGCGGACGAATTCGCCGGAGCAGACCCGGAGGAACGCGATGCGGTCGCGGTGCTTCGGATCCATGTTCGCCTGGATCTTGAAGACGAAGCCCGTGAATTTCGGATGATCGACCGGGATCGCCAGGCCGTCCCGGGCGTTGCGCCGCGGCTGCGGCGGCACCGAATCGCGCAGGAAGCCGTCCAGCAGGAGCTGGATCCCGAAATTGTTCACGGCGCTTCCGAAATACACTGGCGTCTGGAGCCCCGCCCGGACCGCGTCGAGGTCGAATGGATGGCCCGCGCCGTCGAGCATGGCGAGCTGTTCGACGCATTCGGCATAGGTGCGGTCGTCCAGCTTGGAGCGGACGGTCGGATCGTCCAGCGAGGTCACCGCGACCGGCGCGCGGTACGCCCCGCCGGGAACGCGCTCGAACAGATGGACCTGCCCCAGGCGCCGGTCGAACACGCCGCGAAAGTCCGGGCCGTTGCCGAGCGGCCAGACGACTGGCGAGGACTGGAGTCCGAGCACGCTTTCCAGCTCGTCCAGCAGCTCCAGCGGATTGCGCGTCGGCCGGTCGCACTTGTGCATGAACGTGAAGATGGGCACGCCGCGCCGTCGGCAGACCTCGAACAGCTTGCGGGTCCGGGCCTCGACGCCCTTGGCGGCGTCGATCACCATGAGCGCGGCGTCAACCGCCGTCAGGACGCGGTAGGTGTCCTCGGAGAAGTCCTTGTGTCCCGGCGTGTCCAGGAGGTTGACCGCGTAACCCCCGTAATCGAACTGGAGGATCGTGGAGCTGATCGAGATCCCGCGTTGGCGCTCGAGCTCCATCCAGTCGGAGGTGGTCGCCCGCTGGTTCTTGCGGTCCTTGACCGCCCCCGCCAGATGGATCGCATTGCCGTAGAGCAGGAATTTCTCGGTCAGGGTGGTCTTGCCCGCGTCCGGATGCGAAATGATCGCGAACGTGCGGCGGCGGGCGATCTGGGCGGAGGCTTCCATCGAGAAAAGGGGTCCAGTGAAGGGCCCGCTGCCGGGAATGCCAAAAGAATTTTGCGCCGGGTCGTAATTCCCGCCAGCGTGGCCGTTTGCGTCCATGACCGCTCCCTTCCTCAAGCTCAAGCCCAACGCCAGGGCCCGCGTGCTCGCGGGCCATCCCTGGGTATTCGTGAACGAGGTCGAGGCGGCGCTGCCGGCCGAGCACGACGGCGAGGTCGTGGAATGCCGGGACCGGCAGGGCAGGTTCCTCGGCACAGGCATAGCCAACAGCCGGTCCCAGATCGTCTGGCGCCGCCTCAGCCGGGAGCGGGTCGCTTTGGATGCGGCGTATCTGGAAGGCGCGATCCGGCGGGCTCTGGCGCGGCGTCAGGATCAAACGATCGGCCGCCTGGTCTGGTCCGAATCGGACGAGCTTCCCGGCGTGGTCGCCGATCGGTTCGGCGAGACCGTTGTGCTCCAGGTCCAGACGCTGGCGATGGAACGTCGGAGCGGCGTCCTGGCCGACCTGCTCGTCGGCCTGACCGGCGCGAAGGAGGTGATCTTCCGCAACGACGCACCGATCCGCCGCCTGGAGGGCCTGCCGCTGGAGTCCCACGTGCGATCGGGCGGCTCATGGGAGCCGCGGTGGTTCGGCATCGACGGCCTGGACTACTGGCTGGACCTGCTGCATGGCCAGAAGACGGGCTTTTACCTGGATCAGAGAGCCAACCACGCCGCCCTGGCGGCCCACGTGCGGCGGCTCGCCGAGGGCGGCCGGCCGCCGCGAGTGCTGGACGCGTTCTGCAACCAGGGCGCGTTCGCCC
>JBOHXF010000320.1:0-3088 GCA_050737455.1 Opitutaceae bacterium
GTCGTCAAGGACGCGCGCAAACTGCCCGAGATCTCCTATGACGAGATGCTGGAGCTGGCATCGGCCGGCTCCAAGGTCATGCAGGCCCGCTCCGTCGAGTTCGCCAAGAAATACGGCGTTGTTTTCGAAGTCCGCTCCTCGTTCAACCGCAATCCCGGGACCATCGTGAAAGAAGAAATCGCCTATATGGAACAGGTCGTCGTCCGCGGCGTTGCCGTTGACAAGGACCAGGCCAAGATCCTCGTGAGCAACCTGCCCGATCGGCCGGGCTCGGCCGCGCGGGTCTTCCGCACCCTGGCCGACGCCGGCATCATGGTGGACATGATCGTCCAGAACGTGGGCCGGCACGGCGTCGCCAATCTCACGTTCACCGTGCCCCAGACCGAATCCCGCAAGGCGGTGACGGCCCTGGAGCCCGTGTTCGCCGCGATCGGCGGCGGCGAGGCTTCGGTCGACGAGCGCGTGGCCAAGCTTTCGGTGGTCGGCGTCGGCATGAAGGCGCACAGCGGAGTCGCCGCCACTTTGTTCCAGGCGCTCGCCGACGCCGGGGTGAACATCGGGCTCATCAGCACATCGGAGATCAAGATTTCGGTGGTCATCGGACTCGACCGGGCGGACGAGGCCGCCCGCGCGGCCCACGCGGCCTTCCATCTGGACAAGGGGTGAGCGTCTGACATGCGCTACATTTCGACCCGCGGCCAGTCGCCCCCGCATGCGTTCTCCGACGCCGTCGCCGTGGGCTTGGCGCCGGACGGCGGACTCTTTCTTCCGGAGGAGCTTCCCGAGCTGGGCGGCCGGCTCGCGGCCTGGGAGGGGCGGCCGTATCCCGACCTTTGCTTCGAATTCCTCCGGCTGTTCGCTACGGATGTGCCGGACGCGGAGCTTCGGCCGATGGCGGCGGCCGCCTACGCCCGGTTCGAGGATCCCGGCGTGGCGCCGCTGCGGCGCCTGGACGAGCGGATCGCCGTCCTCGAGCTCTTTCACGGTCCGACGCTTGCCTTCAAGGATTTCGCGCTGCAACTGCTCGGGCTTTTCTACGAGCGCCAATGCCGCCTGCGAGGCGAGACGATCAACGTGCTCGGAGCCACCTCGGGGGACACGGGCGCCGCGGCCATCCACGGGCTTCTGGGCCGGCCCGGCACCGCGATCTTCATCCTGTATCCCGACGGTCGGGTCGCGCCGCTGCAGGAGCGCCAGATGGCGTGCACCGGGGCCGCGAACGTGCACGCGCTCGCGCTGGACGGCACCTTCGACGACGCCCAGGCCATCCTGAAGGAGCTGTTCGGGGACCGGGCCTTCCGGACGGAGCGGCGGCTCTCCGCGGTCAATTCCATCAACCTGGTCCGCATTCTCGCGCAATCGGTCTATTACCTTCATGCCTGGCTCCGGCTCGCCCCGAACGAGCGGGAGCGCGCGGAATTCGTGGTCCCGACGGGCAATTTCGGAAATGTGCTCGCCGGCTGGCTCCTGCGTCGGATGGGCGTCCCCATCCCCGCCTTCAAGGTGGCGACGAACCGAAACGATATCCTTCACCGGCTGTTCACGACCGGCGTGTACCGGGTGGGCGAAGTCCGGCCGAGCCTCGCGCCGTCCATGGACATCCAGGCGGCCTCCAATTTCGAACGGTTCCTGTACTACAGCCTTGGACGCGACCCGGGGCGGCTTCGCGCAGCCATGGACGAGATCCGGCGGACGGGTGGCTGCGACTTGGCGGGCTTCGACAAGGACGTTTTCAGCTCGTCTCGGTGCGACGACGGCGAGATCGCCGGGATCATCCGGCGTGTTCGCGACCGCTACGACTATCTGATCGATCCGCACACCGCGTGCGGATTCAAGGACTTGGCGCCGGAGCGCTTCAGCGTCATCCTGTCGACCGCGAGCCCCGCGAAATTCCCCGAGGCGATCAAGGCGGCGGCGGGCGTCGAGCCCACCCATCCGAGCCTGGAGGCGCTGAAGTCCCGCCCGATCGTGAAGGTGCGCCTGCCCGCGAGGGCCGATGCGGTCCGCGCTTACATTGAAGGCCACGCGGTCTGACGGTCCGGCGGAGGCCGGATCAGTTGGCGCGGCCGGCCATCGATTCGGCGAGGGCCGCTAGAAACGACCAGTCCCCGGGGAGGCTTCGGAATGCCTCCACCGCCCCCTTCGTGTAGTCCCGCGCCGCCTCTCGCGAACGCTCGAGGCCATGGATCTTCACGAACGTGGTCTTGTCCGCCTCCGCGTCCTTGCCGGGAGTTTTGCCGAGGACGGCGCGATCGGCCGTGGCGTCCAGGATGTCGTCGAGGATCTGAAATGCCATCCCCAGGGAGAAGCCGGCGCTCCGAAGCCGCTCCAGCGCGTCCGCCGGCGCCCCGCCGACCCGGCCGCCCATCACCAGCGAGGCGCGGATCATCGCCGCCGTCTTCTTCGCATGGATGGCGTTCAGGATGTCGGGTCCGGCACGCGACCCGGCCCCCTCGTGAAGGAGGTCGAGGATCTGCCCTCCGACGAGCTGTGCGTGCCCGGCGGCGTCACCGAGATCCCGGACCAGCGCGACCGCCAGCGCGGGATGCGCGGCGTAATCCTCGCCGAGGATCTGAAACGCGAAGGTCAGCAAGGCATCGCCCGCGAGCACCGCGGTTGCCTCGTCGTAAGCCTTGTGCAGGGTGGGACGGCCCCGGCGCAAATCATCGTCATCCATGCAAGGCAGATCGTCGTGGATGAGCGAATAGGTGTGCACGCACTCCACGGCGATCGCGGCCGACAGGGGGTCGATCCGCTCCGCCGGATCGAACAGGCGCGCCGCGGCGAGGACGAGCGCCGGCCGAAGGCGCTTTCCCCCGGCCTGCATGCTGTAGCGCATGGCCCGGCTGAGCCGATCGGGATCGGCGGTTTCCGCCGGAAGACGACGGTCGATGCCCTGATCGATCCGGGTGGTGAGGCGTTTCAGGTCGGCGTGGAGGTCCATGGAGGATAAGCGGAAAGCCTCACATCTTGACTTCGGAGGCCAGGCGGAAGTCAAGATGTGAGCCGACCTTTCGATCTTCATGCCTACCTACGATTACCTCTGTCCGAAATGCGGTCACCGTTTCGAACAATTCCAGTCCATGCT
>JBOHXF010000321.1:0-3510 GCA_050737455.1 Opitutaceae bacterium
GCCGCAGGTGGGCGAGAGTGGCCGGGCGAGCGGCATGATCCCCTCCGGGCGGGCTCCGAGGCCCGTCGCCCGCCCTGCAGCCGATGACTTTCCACAGCATTCTGTTCGAGGCGACCGAGGCTCGCGCCGAAGCGCAAAATTCGGAGGCGCCGGCCTTCTTCAAGGATTTGAACCTCGGTCCGATCGTGGACGCCATCGTGGATGGCCGGCAGGACTACGATCTGAAGCCGGCATTTTACACGCCCCTGACGCGGCTTTCCACGATCGGGTACCGCCACGAGGTGATGCGCGACCTCGAAGACCCGGCTCTTTTCCGCTGCATCGCCTCCTTTGCCGAGCGCATGCGCGCCGTACGCCTTCACCTCGGCGCCGCCGATAAGCTTTCCTACGCCTACGAAAAGAAGCGCTGGCTGCTCGATTCGGTCGAAATCTACGGCGGCGCGATCGAGGAGCTCCTGCGCGACCTGCGGGAGCACGCGCCGAAATCCCGGGGCCTGTCGGACTTCCGGGAGTACCTTGGGGGGCACGTCGCTTCCGAAGGATTCCAAGCGCTCCGCACGGGGGCGCAAAAGGTGGCCGAGGATTTGTCGGCGATCCGCTATTGCGTCCTCATCAAAGGCGGCAGCGTCACCGTGCGTACCTACGACTCCGAGATCGATTACAGCGCGGTCGTCGAGGAAGCCTTCGCGAAATTCAAGCAGGGGGCGGCAAAGGATTACCGGGTCAAGTTCCCGCCCTTTTCGAGCATGAACCACGTCGAGGCCGAGGTGCTCGACCGGGTAGCCCGGCTCAAACCCGACGCGTTCCGCGCGCTGGACGCGTTTTGCGCCGCCCATCGGGATTACCTGGACCCGACGATTCGCGGCTTCGACCGGGAGATCCAGTTTTATGTCGCCTACCTTGAATACGCCGCGACATTTCTTCGGGTCGGGCTGCGCTTCTGCTACCCGCGGGTCTCCGACGCGTCAAAGGAGGTGGCCAGCCGGAACGGCTACGATCTTGCCCTCGCGGGCAAGCTGATCCGCGAGAACCGGCCCGTGGTGTGCAACGATTTCGCCCTCTCCGGCACGGAACGGATCCTGGTCGTGACGGGGCCGAACCAGGGAGGAAAGACGACATTCTCCCGTGTCTTCGGGCAACTGCACTACCTGGCGAGCCTGGGCTGCCCCGTGCCCGGATCGGAAGCCCGGCTCTTTCTGTTCGACCGCCTCTTCACGCATTTCGAGCGCGAGGAGCACGTGGCGAGCCTGCGAGGCAAACTGCAGGACGACCTGATCCGAATGCGCCGGATACTCGCCGAGGCCACGCCAAAGAGCATCGTCATCGTCAACGAGATCTTCTCTTCGACGAGCGTGAAGGACGCGGTCGCCCTCGGCCGGCGGATCATGGAGAAGCTTTCCACATTGGACGCGCTCGGCGTGTGCGTGACCTTCCTGGACGAGCTTTCGTCGATGAACGAGCGGACGGTCAGCGTGGTCGCGGGGGTGGACCCGGCTGATCCGACGGTGCGGACCCACCGCATCGAGCGGCGTCCCGCCGACGGGCTCGCCTACGCCGTGGCGATCGCCGAGAAACACCGGCTCACCTATGCCCGGTTGAAGGAGCGGATCGCGCGATGAAGGCCCATCTGATGTACCGCGACCGCGACTTCGACCTGCTCCGGCCCCTCCCCGAGAATCAGGCGGACCTGACGGCGGACCTCGGGCTGGGCGTCCTCTTCGCGGCCATGGCCGGGGGCGACGAGTTCCTTTTCGAAGTGGCCCGGCGGGTCGTTCTGTCGGGCCTGCAAGAGGATGCGGAGACCGTCCGGTACCGACAGGCCGTGCTCGGCGACTGCCTGCGTCACCCGGAGACCGTCCGGCGGGTTTACGACGTCACCGTGGAGGCGATCGAGGGCCGGAAGAAACACTGGCTCGGCCTCTTCAGCGATCGATACCCGAGCAGCATCCTCAGCGGCTCGGTCGCGCTCGTGCGCATGCTGATGGAACTGCTGGGAAGGCTGAAGGCGATCGGCGCCGAGCATGCCGGGGAATTCGAATCGGAGGGATTCAATGCCTTTTTCGGGACCATCGCCACGGAGCTGCCCGGCGATTATTTCGCGGCGATCCGGGAGCATCTCGAAGAGCTCGAGCTGCGCGGAGGCGGCCTGTTCAGCGCCCGGCTCGGGAAGGGCAACCAGGGCGAGGATTACATCCTGCGCAAGTCGGCGGCCTCGAAGCCGGGCTGGATCGGGCGGCTCTTCTCCCGACGCGCCTCCGCCTACACATTCCATCTCGACCCTCGGGACGAGATCGGCGCGCGCGCCCTGTCCGAATTGGAGGACCGGGGCCTGAATCCGGCGGCCAACGCCGTGGCGCAGTCCGGGGACCATATCTTGAGCTTCTTCACGCTGCTCCGGACCGAACTCGCCTTCTATCTCGGCTGCTCCAACGCGCAGGGGTTGGTGGAGCGCAAGGGGGCTCCCACCTGCTTCCCGGTCCCCTTCCCGCCCGGAACCCGCCGGCACGCTTGCTCGGGGCTTCGCGACGTGGGCCTCGTCCTCAGTCTGGACCATGAGACGGTCGGCAACGAGCTGGACGCCGACGGGAAGGACCTCGTGGTTGTGACGGGGGCCAACCAGGGCGGCAAGTCCACCTTTCTGCGGGGCATCGGGATGGCCCAGCTCATGATGCAGTGCGGCATGTTCGTCGCCGCCGAGTCTTTCGGCGCCGATCTGTGCCGCTCGCTCTTCACCCATTACAGACGGGAGGAAGACGCCGCGATGAAGAGCGGGAAGTTCGACGAGGAGATGGCGCGAATGAGTGCCATCGCCGACCAGTTGACGCCGGATTCCCTGCTTCTCTTCAACGAGTCCTTCGCGGCGACGAACGAACGCGAGGGCTCCGAAGTCGCCCGCCAGATCGTTCAAGCGCTTCTCGAAACGCGGGTGAAAATCTTTTTCGTGACGCACCTCCACGAGTTCGCCCACGGCTTGTGGGAAGACCGCCGCCCCGCGACCCTCTTCCTCCGGGCCGAGCGCCGGGAGGACGGCCGCCGGACCTTCAAGCTGCCCCCCGGCGACCCGCTGGAAACCAGTTACGGCGCCGACGTCTACCGGGAGATCTTCGGCGAGGAGGCTGCGCCAGGCGAAGCGGACTCCCCCCCCCGGGCCGATCCTTCCCCGGCAAGGAGAGGCGGATCACCCAACCGGTAGGCAACGCGCCTCCGCGCCTGGTCCGGCCCTCTCCGAGGCTCAGCCGCGGAAGGAGGCGCCGCCGTAGCGGGCGCGGCGGCCCAGTTCGCGCTCGATCGCTAGGAGGCGGTTGTATTTGGCGATGCGCTCGGAGCGGCAGAGGGACCCGGTCTTGATCTGGCCCGCGCCGGTCCCGACGGCGAAATCGGCGATGAAGGCGTCCTCGGTTTCGCCCGAACGGTGGGAGATGACGGTGCCGTAACCGGCCTTTTGGGCCATTGCGACCGTCTCCAAGGTTTCAGACACCGTGCCAATCTGGTTCAGCTTGATCAGGATCG
>JBOHXF010000322.1:0-3006 GCA_050737455.1 Opitutaceae bacterium
GCTCCGGATGGACCCCGACGAAGCAGTCGCGCACGCCGCCGGCGGCGCGCAGCGCGCGTTCGACTTCGGCGGGATCCAGCCGGCGGCCCGCGATCTTGAGCAGCCGCCCCACGCGGCCGAGGAGGACCAGCTCCCCGTCGGCGTTCTTTCTTCCCCGATCCGCCGGCGCATGCTCGCCTAGCGCCGCCGAGGTGCGGACCCGCCGGTTGCCCAGCGTGTGCACGGCCGCGCTGCGCACGAGGAACCGGCGCGCGGGGCCGAAGCTCACGCGAACGCCGCGGAGCGGCGTGCCCGCCGCCCGGCCGGTCAGACCCGCGTCGCCCGTGCGATCGTAGGCGATGCCGCCGGTTTCGCTCGAGCCGTAGAAATTGTGGATCGCGATGCCGAAGCGCTCGCGGAAGCGCCGGGCCAGGGCCGGTTCCAGCGGCGCGCCGGCCGAGATGACGAGGCGGAGGACGGGGAACGCGCCCGCGGGCAGTTCCGAATCGGCCAGGGCCTCGAGGAGGCGAGGGACGGCGGGAAAGACGGTGGCCCTGGCGGCGGCGGCCGCCTTGGCGATCGGATGGGGGAGGGCGGCGACGGCGCACGCGACGGCGGTGCCCTGCGCGAGGAGCGGGATGACAAGGTTGCCGAGACCGTACGAATGGCCGAACGGAACAACGGCCAGATTCACGTCGTCCGGCCGGATGCCCATGGTGGCGCAGATGTGGGCGCCGTCGGCGAGCATTTGGCGGCCGGTGAAGGGCAGCGCCCGCGGAGACCCCGTCGAGCCCGAGGTCAGTTTGAGCAGCGAGCACCGGGGATCGTCGAACGCGGCGGCGAGCGGAGCGCCGCGGGCGATCCGTTCACGAACCTCCGGAGGCTCGCCGGGGTCGAGAGGCGCGGGGATTCCTCCGCGTTTGAGGATCCACAGAAAGGTCGCGAACCAGGCCGCGCAGTTCGGCAGGGAGAAAAAGCGGACCCTTCCGCGCCACCCCGGTCCATGCGGGTCTTCGCACTCCGCCCATCGGGCGGCGTCGCGATCGAGCTGCCGGCGGCTGCGCCGGAGCCCGCCCTCGATTTCGCGGACGGCGAGGGACTCCGGAGAGCGGCGCACAGTGCGCTTCCAGGCGGCCAGCAGCGGCGGGTCTTGAGATCCCTTCATCGCGGCGCGCGGACCAGCGGCTCCAGCTCGACCGCCCCGAGCGCGGTGAGGACGATCAGCGCGACGGTCAAACCCAAGGCATGAACGACCGGGATGTCGCTCAGCGCGAGCACGCCGAAGGAGCCCGAGGCGCAGAGCGCGGACAGGCGGATAGAAACCGGCGGCGCGGTGCGGCCCCAGGCGCTTTCCGAGGAGAGGATGGAATAGTTGTGGGCGAGGCAGAACGCGAGGAAGGCCCCGAGAAGGTGAAAGAGGTTGAGCGTGCACCCGGCGAGGCCGAGAAGGCCGAACACGAACAAGCACGATCCGGCGGGTATCACGGCGATGCGCAGCGCGCGCTCGAACGGATAGATGACGAACACGCTCGCTACGATGAGCGCGAGCCCGACAAGGCTCAACCGCAGGGCGGACCAGCGATAATGGGTGAACAGGGCGTTGAGCGATTCGAGTTGATCGACGCCGGCCGTGTGAAGGTCCGCCGGGACGGGGCGCTCCGGGCCGTCGACCAGGCTGATGAACCACGATTGGGAAGGCCCCGTGGAATAGAGCAAGCGGAGGGGGCCCGAGAGGATCCGGCCGGCCTCCGTGTAAAGCGCGTCGTAGGGCTCACGGGGCGGCCGGCGGCGCAGATCCTTCCACTGGCGGAAGAAAGCTGAGAACGCATCCGGCAAAAAGCCGCGCTTCGCGAGGGCGGCCCGAAAATCCGCCGAGAACCCGCCCAATTCGCCGAGCAGCCGCGGCATCCGCTCGTAGTCCTCGCGGGTCGGCAGAATGATCGCCAGGCTCGCCACGTCGGTTCCGGGGCGCCTCGCACGTTCGTAGCCGATAAAGTCCGCGAGTCGGGAACGGGCCTGCGCCGGCGTGGCGCCGTAGGTAAGATAGACGGCGCGGTGGTCCTCGTCGCCGAAGCGGGCGCGCACCGCGGAATCGTTCGCCTCGAGCGCGGCCTGGGGGACGTCCAATTCGCGAATGTCATCGCGCCAGCGCAGGCGCCAGAGACCGGCGAGCGCCGCGGCGGCGGCTATGACGGCCGCCGCGCGGCAATACCCGCGGACGCGCCGGCCGGCCCGGGGTAGCGAGCTTCGGGCGAACCGGCGGGTTTCGAGGTAGGGCCGATCGAGCTGCGCGAAATACGCGGCCGCGGCTCCGAGCGCCACGAGGAGGCCGGCGCTCACGAAGAGCCCCACCTCACGGATCAGCGGCAGGTCCGACCACAGCAGCAGCGAGAACCCGGCCACCGTGGTCAGGCAGCTCGCGAGCAGGGGCCCGATCAGCCGGCGCAGCTTCGAAGGGTAGCCTTCGTCCCCCCGGAGATAAGGCTGCAGAAAGATGTAAAAGCCGTAATCGACGGCGACGCCGCTGAGGAGCGAACCGATTGCGAACACGAGCACGTGGAGGTGGCTGAAGACAAGTGTCGAAATCGTCCACGCGCCCAGCATGGAGCACAGCACCACGGGAACGAGGTGGAGCAATTGCCAAAGGCGCCGGACGAACAGGCATCCGGCGCCAAGGACGGCGAGCAGCGAAAGCAGGTTCAGCGCGCGCATTTCCGATTCGATGCGCGCCCGGCTGGCGGCCGCGAATCGGTTCACGCCTGTCCAGCGCAGAATCAGGTCGGGATGGGCGGCGCGCACCTGGGCCAACGCCCGGTCCACCGCCGCGAACACCGGACCCTGGCCCGAGGCGGACAAGGGCGAAGCGCGGATCGCGGCCCAGACCAGGCCTTCGCCGTCCGCGTGAACGCGGAGCATTCCGTCCGTCGCCGTCCGCTCCGCCACCTTGGGCACAAGGAGGAGCGGATCGAGAACCGTCAGATCCTGCATGGGGGCCGCTTCCGGCCGCTCGAGGAAGCTCTCCAGCTC
>JBOHXF010000323.1:0-23804 GCA_050737455.1 Opitutaceae bacterium
GCGAAGGACTGCCTGATCAATCTTGCGAGCGGCTATACCGCCACCACCTCCTCCCGGACGCGCCGTCCGGAAAACGACGAGGAGGCGATCTTGGTGATGCGGGACAACGCGGAGAGGCTCCTAGGCGAAGCTCCGGCGCATGGCTGCCGCCCCTCCATCGTCTACCACCCGACGCATAACTTCGCGGTCGTGTTTTCGCATAAGGAAAGCGACATCGCCGTTGCGGTTGCGCTGGCGCAAAAGGCCGGCTTGGGGCTGGCGCGGCTGCACTGCGGGATGACGAGCATGCTCGGTTATTTGGTGGGCAATCACTGGGCGGAAGTCGGCCGGGAAGCGGAGATCCTGCTGATCGACCACGCCTCCCTGCTGTATGTGCCCGCCGGCGAGGGGATGTTCGGACGTCCGCTTTTCGATATCGGACTCAAGGAAGCGGCGCTACGCCAGGCGATCACCGAGCGAGTGAGCAAGCTCAAGCCCGGCGCCAAGGTGATCCTGGTCAACACCAGCGGCATCGACGTCGCGGCGATCATCCGCGAAAGGGCGATGGATGACAAGGTGGCCGAACCGATGAAGGGACGTGAACAGCCTTACCTGCTGGCGTGCGCATCCGACCGGCCTCGGTTGGCGTACGATTTGTTTCCAATGGAACGTTCGGTGCGGCCCTCCGCCCCGGCCCGATTGCGCGTCGTTCCGCTCATTCTCTGGGCCACCGCAGCGGCCGCTGTGGCCGCTCTGGGAGTCAACGGGTTGCGGGAGGCGCGCGCGCGGGCGTCCGTGACCGAACTGACGAACGAATCGACCATGCTCGAGGCCGGACGCAAGCAGGCTCAAAAGAAGATCCAGGAAATCACGGACCGCGGCAAACTGGCCGGCGACATGTGCCAGTGGCTGCTCATCAGCCCCACGACCCAGAAGCTGCTCATCCAGATCGACCAGGAAATTCAGGCCGCGACGGAGGACGCCGCGAAGGCGAACCGTTCGGTCGCCAAGCTCGACAGCCTCTCGCTCACCCGCGAAGCGGGGCAGCCGCAGATGAGGGTGTCCCTGGTAGTCGAAGGCGACGGGCCTGCCGCCAATCGCATCTTTCAGCGGATTGCATCGCTGTTCGCCCGATTGGGCTACAGCACGGTGGACCTGCGCGTGAGCGCGGCCCCAGGCGGGTTCCGGTACGATCACCTCCTCAACTTGCCCGCCACCTAAGCCTATGAAGAGCTACACATTTCCCGCATTTCTGCTCCTCCTGGTATCCGTTCTTCTGGCGTTTGGCATCCTGAAGAGCATCAGCAGCGCCAAGCGCGCGGCCGACAACCTCGCCGCCGAGCGAAGCACCGTGAACAGCGACCGGATGATGCTTGTCGCCACCGAATCGGCGGCGAAACGCGCGGCCGCCAACTCCACGGCGACAGACGCATTCCTCGACAAATGGACGGCCGAATTGGCCAACGAGTCCGACATGGAAGAGGTGCTCGGCCGCCTCGACACGCTTGCCGTCAACGGACTCTTGTCTCCCGGGGGAAAGAACTTCCGCTTCGATCCGAACTATCCGTTCGAAGGTCAGCACCTGGCCGTCCAGACGGTGAATATGACCGTCAGCGGCGAGTTCTACCGGACGCTGAACTGGCTCGGAGCCGCGGAAAACGCGTACCCCTTGGCCCGCGTGGAGCAGATCTCCTACACGAACGCCGGGAATGTGCTTTCCATGGCGATCCAGTTCTCCTTCCCGCGGCAATTCGACCTCAAATGAAAACCGATTCCCGACTTGCCCTCGCGGCGCTCGTGGCGGCCAGCTTTGGTCTGGCTTCGCCCGCGCTTGCGAGACCTGTGAAGGCGGCGCCAAAGGCAGCGCCGGCCGTGCCCAGCCAGTATGCATTGATCGGAAACAACTACCGGGATGTGGAGGTTCTTCCGGAAACATTCTTTGATCCATTCAAGATCCGCGCGACTTCCCAGTTCCCGCTGGACAAGACGGCCGACGTCCGGGTGACGAACCAGACCATCCTTGACGCCGTGGCGCAGCGCGGGGTCTCGGGGATCCTCTATGGCCCCGACACGAAGGATAACCGGGTCATTATCGGAGACCAGGTTTTCGGCATAGGGGACGAGTTGACCTTCCTTAATGAAGCCAAAGGGAGCGACGCGCCGCTGGTCTTGGGAGCCACCGTCGTGCTGCGCTCGGTGAAGAAGGAGAACTTGAGTTTCGACGTCACCTTCGATGGCGAAAGCGCCCACCCGCTCGAATTTCCCCTGCGAACCTTCTGGCGGCCCTGATGGGCCGGCGCTTCGGCCATGGTCGCCTCCGCACCTCCGGCACCCGTCCGCCCGATTGGCCGGCCGCCTCCGGCATCGTCCTCTCCGGGAGAACAGGTCCGGCTCGATCTCGAGCGTCTCTTCGACACCTACGGGGTCGTTCCGCTCCCGCTCGCCACGGGACACGTGCCGCTGGACCTTCTCCGGATGTACGAGAACTGGGCGGACATGCTTTCGTCCGGTCCGGCATTGGAGTCGGAGCCCTGGCTGCCCGTGGGGGCGATCGGCCCCCTGCTGATCCTGGGGCACTACCTGCCTCCGGATAAGCAGCCCGCACTCTTGCCGCCGTGGATGTCGGGCCGGGCTCTCATCGAGGAGGGGGCCTACCGCAAGATCGCCGACGAGCTTCGGAAAAGCCGCGGACAGAACCTTCACCATAGTTATGAAGCACCCGCGCAAACGATCCTGCCCGATGCCCGGCCCAATTTCCCCGACGACCGGACCGCGCTGACGTTCATCCTCGATCATTTCATCCTCGACCCGGCGTGCAAGGCGGTCGTGCGCGCCGCGGTGGAGCGGGGCACGCCGGCCGCGGAACTTGCGCTGGGCCTTCGCGAGACGGTGATGTTCCTGCGTCATCCGGGCGCGGTCGCGGACGTGCGCTATCTCGACGTGCCGAAGGAGCTGCTCGAGCTCTCGCCCCGTACGACCCGAGATTATCAGGGATTCTGCTTCAAGCGCACGCCCAACTCCTTTTTCGTCGCATTCCACCATCTGCCGCCGCACCCCGCGTGCGAAGAATTCACGGCGATGTTCCGGGCCGAGGTCGAGGACGAGCATCGGCGGCCGATCTACTTTGCCCTCACCGACGTCGACCAGCTCAAGCAGCAGCGCCAGCAGGCCCGCGCTGCGGAAGTCCGGGCGACCGCGGCCAGCTCCGCGGATGCGGGCTCCTTCACCCAGGCGGTCGAATTCAAGCTGACCACAGAAAGCGTCCGGCGGATCGACCCGGACCGTCTTGGCACCACCGACGAGCAATTGGTGCACTGGGCGATCGGGCAGGCGATCCTGGCGAACGCCCAGGACCTGCACGTGATGTTCGAGCGCAGTTCGGGAGTGTTTCGCATCAGCAAGGACGGAATCCTCCAGAACCTGTACAGCTTTCCCGAGCAGCGCTGGGGCACGGTGGTCGGCGTTTTGCGCGATCTGAGCAAAATGTCGGGGCCCTTCTTCCAGCCGACCAGCTCTCGCTTCGCATGCCTGTTCGACGGCTCCCCGGTGGATTTCCGCGTGGAGGCGACGCCCTTCCGGGACTTCGAGCGGCCGCAGAACATGAGCCTGCGTCTGCGGCGTATGGATATTCGGATCCGGACGTTGGCCGACCTCCAGATGAACGAGGGGGACCTGAAGCGGATGCGGAGGCTGATCGCGAGGCCCGACGGCATGTTTCTGTTCACGGGCCCCACCTCCCATGGAAAATCGACGACGATTTACGCCGCGCTGAACGAGCTCAACAAGCCCGAGATCAAGATCATGACGGCGGAGGATCCGATCGAGCAGTTGATCGAAGGCGCGCACCAGGCGCAGGTGGACGCCGTCAAGGGCCTCACGTTCGCGTCGCTGCTGCGCTCGTTTCTGCGCTCCGCTCCGAACATCATTCTGGTCGGCGAGATCCGCGATTCCGAGACCGCCGAAATGGCCGTGGGCGCGGCGCATACCGGCCACTTGGTCTTTAGCACGCTGCACGTGCGGAGCGCGGCGGCGGTTCCTACCCGCTTGGCCGATCTGAAGATCCCCTCCGGAATGGTCGCCGACACGATGATCGCGGCCCAATCGCAGCGGCTCATCCGCGTGCTGTGCCCCATGTGCAAGGTGGCCTCCCACGTCGATGCGCGGATGGAACAGATCTTCGTCGAGGCTGGCCTGGAGCCGCCGCGGACGATCTACTCGGCGGGAAAGGACACCGGTTGCGCCCGCTGCCAGGGCAAAGGCTATAGCGGACTGACGGCGATCATGGAGCTGCTGGAGCCGGACGACGAGGTGTTCGAGCTCATTCGCCGGGAGGCGGGCATGCGGGCGATCGCGGCCGCCGCGCAGAAGACCGGATTCCGGCCGCTGCGGCTTCAGGCCCTGGCCCGCGTCGCGGAAGGGGTCACTTCGCTAGAGGAAGCACAAAGAAAAGTGCTATTTACATTAGGATAAACCCATCTCCCCCATGAATGCCGCTCAAATCTGGTCGTTCCGCGTCTTCATTGTCCGCCACAGGGGGCGGAAGCGGCAGGTCGAGGTCTACTCGCCGGCCTCCCCGGTGGCGGCCCGATTCGCTGCCGGCAAGGCGGACGACGAGGAGCTGACCGAGAAGAAAATCGAGGCATTCGACCGCCGGTTCCGGACCTTCTTTGCCCGAAAGGAGGCGACGACGAGCGAGCTCGAGAAATTCTACAACGGCATGACCGAGGCGTTTCATATCGGGGCCGATTTCCGCTCGGCGCTCGACTTGGTGGCGCCGAGTGCCGAGACGCCCTATTTCCGGGGCGTGATCGCCGCGCTGTACGAACAGAAGGGGTCCGTCTCGAGCATATCGGGTCTCATGCGGCAATTCCCGGGGGCCTTCAGCAATGTGGCCGTGGCGATGGTGGAGCAGGGGGAAACCGCCGGGAAGCTGGAGCAGGTATTCGAGAAGCTCGCCCTGTCGACCCGCAACAAGATGATGATCACGGGCGAGATCAAATCGGGCCTCTACTATCCTGGGTTCATCGCTTTGCTCCTCATGGTCGCGCTCGTGATCATCAATTTCTTCGTGCTGCCGATGATCACGCGGAATTTCACGATGTTTCACACGAAGCTCCCGCCAGCCACCCAGGGCCTGTTCGACCTCCTGACGTTCATCTCCGGCCATCCATATTTTGCCTTCCTGCCCATGGTCGTTGCGGTCGTGGCCTTTTTGCGGAAGAAGTGGATTCTGGAGCGGCGCTGCACGCAGCGGCTGATCGTGCGGCTGCCCAAAGTGGGGATGCTCTTCCAAAAGGACATTCTGGCCCGGTGCCTGCGCACCCTCGCGATGCTATACCAGACCGGCGTTTACCAGAAGGACGCTTTCGCCATCACGGCGAGCGTGGCCGATTATCACGATTTCAAGGCCTATTTTCTTGCGGTCAGCGAACATCTGTCCAAATCGGCGAGCCTGTACCAGGGGTTCCTTCGTGAGCGGCATCGGATCGGGCGCATTGGCAAGAGCCTTGCCGACCAGATGAAGGTCGCTGCAGGCGCCGCCGATCCGTCCCAATTGCTGAACCGGATCGCGACGATGTACGAGGAACAGGCGCTCCGCGACGCGAAGAACCTGCCGAAGCTGATCGAGCCGCTCCTCACGCTGATCATCCTCGCCTTCGTCGGGTTCCTTGCCGGTGCGATTTATCTGCCGAATTTATACCTGATGGCCCATGTCGCCGCGCATCCGAACTTGATCACCTCCGGACATTGAAACCGGTCGATGAGATCGAAGGCGGACGAGTAATAGGTTATTCATTGTCGGATGGTTACAGCGTTTATCTAAACCGCCGAAATTCCTCGGATGCATGCTAGACTTGGGATGCCATGAATCTGCCCGCCTTGCGCCAAAGCTTTTGGATCGCCGTGCTGGCTATCGCCGGCCTGTCATGCACACCCGCCGCGTTTGGCGGCGACACCGTCATCGGGACCGCTCATTACGACTACACGGGAAGAACCTCGACCCAATCCTACTCGGTGCCTTCCGGCGCGAATTGCGTCGCCATTCAGGCCTGGGGAGCCACCGGCTATGTGGCCGCGTCGTACGTGGTGAAAGCCGGCAACTCGGTCTCGGTAACTTTGAGCAGCTCGAGCGGCGGCAGCACCAAGGTGCAGACGTCGGCCGGCACGATCACGATTGCCGGAAGCACCTGCTCCGCGAGCGGAAGCCCATACAATCTCACGACGGATGGCAATTACACGACCGGCGGCGGACCGGCGTCGCCCGGAGCGGGCAAGAGCTATCCGGGTTATGTGACGATTACGGCCTACGACTCGACCTATACGCTCACCATCACGGCGAGCACGGCGTCGGCGGGCACGGCTTCGGGCGCGGGCACTTACGCGGTGGGCACGGTGGTGAATATCAGCGAGTCGGCCTGGAACGGCTATGTGGCGACCGGCTGGGGCGGGCCCGATGAACTCACGGTCGCCTCACCCAACAGCGCCGTGACCACGATCACCATGAATGGGGACCGCAATATCGTGGCGAATTTCACGCCCAACGTGCCGACATTCTCGAGCAGCAACGCCACGCAGACGCTGGTCGTCGGGAAGACCATCTCCCCCTTCCAGGTCAGCGCGACTCAGTCGCCGGTCTTTTCCGCTTCGAGTTTGCCGCCCGGTCTGGCGATCTCCAGTTCCGGATCGATCACCGGCACGCCCACGACGGCTGGATTTTACGATGCGACGATCACCGCCAGCAACGACGGCGTCTCCATCGAGGAGCAAGGCGTCACGTCGGCGAACGAGATCGTCACCATTTCCAGTTCAACTCTCGGAAACAATCTCGAGGTTTATGCCGGAGGGCTCGACGTCGGCGTCGATGGCACGACCACCACCGGCTTCTGCATCGATCCCTGGCATTCCAGCGCGGAAGACCAGTGGCTGAACTACGAGTGGGAAGCGCTGAACGACGGCCCCAAGATGGCCGACGGCATGGGCACCACGGTCGCGCTCGAAATCGAGCAGCTCTGGGACAAGTATTACTCTTCCAACATGAGCGACTCGACCGCGGCGGGTCTGCAGATCGCGATCTGGAATCTGGTCACCGCCTCGATTACCGCGCAAACGAACGGAGCCTACACGTATAGTTTGGACAGTTCGAACGACTACGGCGCCAGCGCGATGATCGCATGGGTAGAGGACAATCCCGATGCCACCGCGGCGAATCTTTATGCGGTGAGCGGCAATGGACAGGATTATGTGGTGAGCGCGGGATCGCTGCCGCAGCCGATCGTGGCGGCGGCGAGTTCCACTCAACTGCTGGCCTTCATGGTTTACCCGCAGCCTACCGTGGCCAGCGCCAGCGCGACCATCCCGGTGGGGCAGTCCTATGTCTACGGGATTTCCGCGACCGGAAGCCCGACCAGCTTTTCCGCGTCGCCTCTCGCACCCGGATTGTCGGTCGACACGACATCAGGCGTCATTTCGGGGACGCCCACTACGACCGGATCCTATGTCGTCGCGTTGACGGCCGGGAACCCGGGGGCATCGGGAACGGGCACGCTCACGCTACACGTCGTGCAATCCTTCACGTTGTCGATCAGCACCTCCCCGAACAATTCCGACGGCACGGCAACCGGCGCCGGGACCTACATGGCCGGCACGACGGTTTCCATTCAGGAAACGCCGATCAGCGGCTTCTCCGCCACGGGCTGGACCGGCCCGAACGCCTCAGCCGTCGCGTCGGCGAGCAGCGCCTCGACTTCGGTGACGATGAACGGAAACTATTCCCTGGTCGCGAACTTCGGCCCCATCACGCCGGTCATCGCCGGCGGACTGCCGCCGATCATGCTGGTGGGCCAGGCAATAACGGCCAACGTGACCGCGACGCCGGCGTCGACCCTGACGGTCGCCAACCTGCCGCCCGGACTTTCCTGGAACAGCGGAGCGATCGGCAGCGCTCCGACCCAGGTCGGCAACTACACGGCGACGGTGACGGCCAACAACAATGGCGCGATCGCCACCGAGAACACCTCCACGGCGGTGTACCCGACCTTGAGCCTTCCGACCGCGAGCGTGACGACGGGCGTGGATCAACCGTTCAGCTATTCGGTGGGCGTGCCGGCCTGGGGCTCAACCCTGAGCGCGACAGGCCTGCCCGCCGGCCTGGCGTTTGATCCGACCAGCGGAGTGATCTCGGGGACGCCCACGGCGACCGGCACCTACACGATCGCACTGGGCGAACAGAATCCGGCCACCTCAGCCTCGGGCTCATTGACGCTGACCGTGACCTCCGTCTACACCTTGACGATCGAGTCCGCCACGGGCGGCGCGGCGACCGGCGCGGGAACCTACGACGCCGGGACCACCGTCACCGTTTCCGAAACCTCCGCCGCGCATTACCGGACCAACGGCTGGGGCGGACCGAACTCGGGCTCCCTGGCGAGCCCGACGAGTTCCAGCACTACGATCGTCATGAACGGAAACTACACCGTGGCCCCGCAGTTCGTGCAGCAGGGCACGCTGACCATCGCGAGCGCGACGGGCGGCACGGCGACGGGCGGGGGCACGTTCGACGTGGGATCGGTGCAGCCGATCGCGGCGGCGCCTTCCGTGGACTACTATTTCACCGCGTGGAGTGGCGCGAACATCGCCAGCACGGGCGCGGCCGCGACCACGATCACGATCACCGGCGACGAGACGATCACGCCGGCCTTCCTGGGCATTCCGAACGCCACGATCGCGGCTCCGGCGACCGCCTACGACCTTTCCCCGGTCACGGTCACCAGCGTTGCCACGGCGCCCAGCGACAATCTCGCGCTGCATTCGATCGAATGGATGGCTCCGGACGGCAGCACCTGGTCGGTCATCGTCAATCCGGCCTCCGGCGGGCAGGATAATTTCAGCACGGGGATCACCTTCCCGGCAACCGGGGTCTACACGGTCCGCGCGGGTGTGACCACCGACGGGGCGACCTGGTACTACAGCGGGAGCCAGCAGATCGACGTGGTGAATGCGGACGAGAACTTTACGTTCGAATCCATGGCGGTGCCTGCGGCCAACATGACGAACTGGTACAACGTCTCCCCGGTGGCGGAGAAGACCTACATTGTTCAGCACGTGAACCAGTAGGGCGGAACGATTTTGTTCGGTGTGTGCACCTGGGGGCCGCGGAGCGCGGCCCCCAGTTTTTTTGGACGGATGTCGGGATGACGGTCCGAAGCGCGTCGAGCCGGAACCGGCGGCATATCGGCCGGCCGGTTCCGGGCGATCGGTCGTACCGTTCGGGGATTATTCTCGTGCCAACCCGTTCGAACGGGACCCGGGCTCCTGCGGCTAACCCGATTCGGCGGAGCGGACAATTTCAGGCGTGCGACCGGGCTGGGAGTCACGCCAAAACAAACCGGCTCATTTTCCTACGAGCCGATGCGGCAGCCTCAGAAGGAAGGCGGCCGATTATTGCCGCGGCGCCTTAGCGCAGGTATTCGGAAACCCAGCTACGGCCGGCGATGGCGGCCGTGAAGCGCCGGGGGCCCAGGTCCTCGGAAATGAGTGTCAGGAGGTCCAGGAGCTGCAGGGCGGGCGCCTTGGCATGGTGCCGGTCGAAATGCTCCAGGATCGTTTCCAGGGGCACCGCAGGGGGTGCCGGGAGCTCCTCGCGCAGATCCTCCGGCACTTTGGCGGGGGCCCCGTCGCGCAGAAGGCAATAGCGGGGCGGATCACCGAGGTCCGCCGGGCCCGTCCATCCGAATTCGGCCGCCGCCAGCCAGGCCACGAGGCGCTTCGCATAGGGGCGGTAGACCGCCCCGTCGAAATGGGCCAGGCAGCCGGTGGGGACCGGCATGAGATTCTGGGCGAAAAAGGAGCGCCTCGTGCCGAAGAAGTTGTCGGTGTCGATCGGACGGGGCAGGCCCAGGGGGTGGGTGACCCCGAAAGGCGGTTGGAAAGGGACGAGCATGTCGGAGGAGAGCCCGCGGGCGCGGGCAAAACGCTGTTAGAATTGGTTGCCCTAGCATAGCAGCCCATAGCCCATGACCCGTTTCCGGCTTCTTTTTGTCTTCAGTTTTTTCCCCGCCGCATCCGCCCTGGCGGTGGCCACGGTCCCCGTCGGGACGGTTGCGGCGCAGGCGCCGCAGAAGGTCTTTGCGCTGCCGATGACGGTTTCGAAAGCTCCGCTTGGAAATGTCGTCCGGCTGTGTTCGGCGAAGTATGGCGTGCCGTTCACGATCGAGGCCCACGCGAAGGCGCCGATCACGGGGGATTTCACGGGGATGGACTTGAAAAGCGCCTTGGCCGAGACGGCGCGCCAGGCCGGGCTTTTTGTCATACCCGAGGGCAAGAGGCCGGCCGATGGATTTCGGCTGTCGCTCCACGAGCCTCCGGCGCTGGCTGCGGCGATGAAGGCGAAGCCGCCCCTCGCGGCGGCAGCTCCGCCGGCTCCGGCCGCGGCGAACGGCGCGGCGGCGGCCCCGGTCAGCGCCTCCGAGCGTGTCCGCGCCGAACTTTTGCAGGAGCGGGCCCGGCTGCAGCGGGAAGCCGCCAAGCTCGGCTCATAAGGAGCCGCCCGGGATTCGGGATCGTCCGTGGCAGGCCTCGGCGTGTCAACTGCCCGGAGCGAGGGCCGGCTTCCGGATGAGGGCTGTGTTTTCCGGATCCAACGCGTAGAGACTACGGTTCGTGCGCCTCGCCTTTGGACGAAAAGATGGCGCCCGTCACGCAGGTGCGGGATGGTACTGCGATACGATGCGTTGGGCCAGGTTCTTTTGGGCCGGCTTGTCCCTGGGCCAGCCCGCGACCCTCGCATGGTTCGGATTACCCTGAATGGGATCTGGGTTCACGGTCAATGTCTGCAGCCGAAAATCCGAAGCGAGAACATCGGCGCGGCCCACCAGAGGAATGGATCTTGCCGCCCCTATGCGGGCGCCGATCCTCCAAATCGCAGCTTCTTCCAAACGACGATGCCGGGTGACGGAAAGCTCAAGATGAGGATGAGGAATGAAAGCATCCGGGCGAACAGTTTGATCGGCCCGCACATGGCCCTTGAAATACACGTAACGAGCGAGCTGCTCTTCGTCGGCTACGGCGGGCACCGGTTCGTTCACGTCAGATAGATCCGACGGGTCAGGTCGAGCACGGTCGGCGGCACTTCGCCGAGGAAACACTCGGTGCCGTAGGCGCTGGAATGACCGATCAGGGCGGAATAGTGCAGTTCCCCGGAGGGGCTGACGCTCACGGAAAGCGTGCGGCGCGGATTCCGATGCCATTCGAGTGTCAAGTGGCCATCAGGTTCGGCGCCAACGGTTGGCAGCGGCATTTCGGGCGGGAATCCCTCGACGAAAAAATAAGCCTGGCGGTAGGTTTCCTCTGCCACCGCTTTCGCCTGATGGCCGTCCCAGCCGGGTTGGGAGCATTCTTCCGCCACCGATGCCAAGTGCTGCAGAACGGCTTGTCGGCGCTGGCTTCGAGACCAAGGCTGGAAATAATGCTCCAACCCCTTGTTCGCCAGATCGGCGATGCTATGCGCCGCAGCGCTTGATCCTTTCGTGGTGGGACCGCCAAACGCCGTTCGCGTGGGAACCTGGGCCAAAGAGATCATTTTTTGAAAGCGTTGATCGCCGCTTCGGTAAAACTGCCGAAAAAGGCTTTGTTTTTCAACCACCGCATTTCGGCGAGACATGGACGAAGCTGTTCCAAACCGATGGCGACGGTTGTCCCGACATCTATGTCCAGGATTAGTTTCGCGGAGATGGTCTTGCCTCCCCCCAGATCCTGCTTCGGTTGCAGTGCCCGATTGAGGGTCAGCGAATAGCGATGGCCTGGCACGGTTAGGTTGTCCTGGTGAAAGAAGAAATTGAAGGGCGCGCCAAGTCCCTCAGGGGATCGGGGTGGAAACCGGAGAAACCGGGAGAGATCGGGCTCGTCGGAATCGAGTTCCACCTGGTTGATGAATCTGAGGCCCGCCCGCTGAATTTCCGAGGGCTGGGCCAGGGAAACGTGGAATTCCCAAAGTCGAAAAGCTTCTCCGGTGAACCGTGCCCAATCCGTATAGGGACGCTGCCGACTAAATACAAAGGACTCTCGATAAAAGCCGGCGAGATTCAAGCTGTCTGCGGATTGGAATTGCAAGCCCTGCCACCCTAAATCCGAGAGAGTTTGCTGCGGCGGTTGGCCCGGGCTGATTGCGAACGCCTGCTTAATCCGTTGAGAGGTATGAAATGTTGGGTAGTCCGGCAATGCGGCCTGCAGTTTAGGTTGAATTTCGGTTTCCTCCCAAGGGGCCTCGGCCAAGGTGCGAAGTTCAAGCACGGCTTCGGTTATGGGAGCGCGGTCAAGATGCGGGAACGCGGCATCCACGCGGATCTCGATTTTAGGCGGTGCTCCCATTCGGCTAAAAGGATAGCGTGTTATCCGGGAAAACAATCTCAATCGGTTGGCGATGGCGCGCGGGCGAATTCGCGGTGCATCCCCGCGATCGGAATGCGGCGGTCAAACGGCCACGCCGTAAAATGCAATTCTGCCGGGCCCAACCCAAGGCGGATTGACGCTGGGGCCGGGCCCTGGCTTGCTTCGGGCATGAGCGAGGATGTGTTCGACCGCCCGGCCGGAGAGGCCGCCTCGGAGTACCACGTGCCGACCTCGGGGAGCGCCGAGATGCGGATCCGGTGCTATTTCACGGAGCTTCTGCTGCAGAGCCGCGAGATCGAGGACCAGACGCGGATCGCGTACCTGGACCGCTCGGCGCTCCTCTGGGAAGCCCTGAAGAGCGTCGCGGAGACCTGCTTTTCGCTCTGGAGCCAGACGCCGGCCGAGCCGCGGGAGGGATTCGTGCGGGAGACCCTGGCCATCAAGGAGCGATGCGCGGCGGAGGGCCAGGAGCTTGTGCTCTCCGCCCTCAAGAATCCGCTCACCTCCAAGGCGATCGCGCGCGTCCTGCTCCTCGGGCATAATTTCCTGCGGACCCTGGATATCTGCTACGAGGCGATGCTCCGGTACCCCTCGCAGAAATCGCTCACGCGAAAGCCGAGCGAGATCGACGTGGTGATCGACTGGGCGATCGGCGGCATCCGCGACTGGGCCGTCCATTATCCCTACGCGTTCGAACCCGGCACCAAGGAGAACCCGGCCCACCGGCCGGCGCACGTCGGCCGGCACTATTCGACGGACCGGACGGTCAGGAGCCAGATCAGCCACAAGCAGATCGCGAACATTTTCATGCTGCGGGAAACCACGGTGGCCGATCTCGAGCGCAAGGCGCTCGCGAAGCTGCGCGAAGCGCTCAAGTCCGGCGACGCGCGCGCGGCGGTGGATCCGGACCGGTAGGCCATTTGACCTTTTCGGGTTTTGGCGGGATCAGTCCTTGCCGAAGATCATGCCCGCGACGAAGAAACGAGAGCCGCCGAAGTTCCAGATGCCGGGCAAACTGGATCCCAACGCGCGCCGTATGATCCTGTATTTCGTCATCACCCTGCTGGTGCTCTGGGCCTGGCAGGTCGCGATGCACCAGGTGTCGGTGCGAACGATCCCGTACAGCGAGTTCAAGACGCTTCTGGCGCGGCGCGAGGTCACCCGGGCCTCGATCAAGCCGGACGAGATCGACGGCCAGATCACCCCGCCGAAGCCCGCGGCGAAGCCGGGCGCGGCTGCGCATGCCGCCCCGCAACCTTATTTTTTCCGGACAGTTCGTGTCGCGGACAGAGACCTCGTGAAGCAGCTCCAGGCGGCCGGGACGCAGTACACGGGGACCAAGCCGAGCGCGATTTCCCAGTTCCTGATCGCGTGGGTGCTGCCCCTGGCTCTCATGGCGGGGATCTGGATCTACATCGGCCGGAAGTTCGGGGCGGCCCGGGAGGGCATCCTCGGCATCGGCAAAAGCCGCGCGAAGATGCTGGTCGACGAAAACACCGGAGTGACCTTCGCGGACGTCGCCGGATGCGACGAGGCCAAGCAGGAGCTGGAGGAGGTCGTCGATTTCCTGAAGCATCCGAAGCGCTACCAGGCTCTCGGAGCGCGCATCCCCAAGGGGGCGCTCCTCCTGGGCCCGCCGGGAACGGGCAAAACCCTCCTCGCGCGGGCGGTCGCGGGGGAGGCGAAGGTGCCATTCTTCAGCATCAGCGGCAGCGATTTCGTGGAGATGTTTGTCGGGGTGGGGGCGGCGAGGGTGCGCGACCTGTTCCGGCAGGCGAAGCAGCATTCGCCGTGCATCATCTTCGTGGACGAGATCGACGCCATCGGGCGCCAGCGGGGCGTGCACATGGGAAACGTGAACGACGAGCGCGAGCAGACGCTCAACGCGATGCTGGTGGAGATGGACGGATTCCAGGCGAACGCCGGCGTGGTGATCCTGGGCGCGACGAACCGGCCGGAGGTGCTCGACCGCGCGATCCTGCGGCCGGGGCGGTTCGACCGCCAGATCGTGGTGGACATGCCGGACCTGATCGGCCGGGAGGCGGTGCTGAAGGTGCACGCGGTGGGCAAGAAGCTCGCCGCGGAGGTCGATCTGAACCGGGTGGCGGCGGCGACCGCGGGGTTCTCGGGCGCCGATCTCGCCAATCTGCTGAACGAGGCGGCGCTGCTCGCCGCGCGCCACGAGGAGAGCTTCATCGCCCAGCACGATCTGGAGGAGGCGATCGAGCGCGTGGTCGCCGGCCCGGAGCGCAAGAGCCGCCGGCTCAATCCCGAGGAGAAGCGGCGGGTCGCCTTTCACGAGGCGGGCCATGCGCTCGTGAACGCGCTCGCCGAGCACGGAGACACCGTGCACCGGATCAGCGTCGTGCCCCGGGGGCGGTCCGCCTTGGGCTACACGATGCAGCTTCCGGCCGAGGAGCAGTACCTCATGACCCGGAGCGAACTCATCGACCGGATCCAGGCGCTTCTCGGCGGGCGGGCGGCCGAGGAGGTCGTCTTCGGAGAGATCAGCACGGGAGCGCAGAACGATCTGGAGCGGGCGACCGCGCTCGCGCGGCAGATGGTGGCGTTGTACGGGATGAGCGAGAAGGTCGGCCTCCAGCACTGCGTCCAGCGGCCGCCGTCCTTCCTGTCCGGCGCGGACGCGCCGCTGCAGAGGGATTGCGCGGAGGAAACGGCGCGCGAGATCGACGAGGAGGTGAAAGCGCTGCTCGGCAACGCGTACGCGGCGGCTAAGGACACGCTGCGCGGGCACCGGGAGCCGCTCGCCGCGGTCGCCGAAGAACTGCTCCGGAAGGAGACCCTCGACGGGCCCGAGTTCTACCAGATCGTCGGAATGGAGCCGCCGCGGCAGCGCTCGCCGGAGAAGGCCCCCCCGGCTCCGCCGGTGGTGCCGGCTTGAGCCCGTGCCCAGTCCGCCCTGGCGGATCGGGCAACGGCGACCGGTCGATCGCGGAGTTTCGGCTAAGGCCCCAGGAGCTTTTGGTCGCCGGAATCGCCCCAGCCGCCGCAGACCATCTCCACGGGCTCGGTCGCCTCGACGAAGCGCAGCCCGCAGCGGTAATGCCAGAGCCAGCATTCGCCGTCGAGGCGGTCATGGATGAGGAGGAAGTCCGGGTCGGACGCGGCGTTGGGGGCGACGACGTGGTATTCGCCCCGAGTGATCTGGTCCACCGCTTCGAGCAGGCGCATCGCGTTGTCGTTCGCTTCGAGCGCGACCGTCCATGGACCGCTCACGCCCACCGGGCGCCCCTTGCGAAAATAGTACCCGAAGAACCGCTGCGGGCGGAAGCGGCCCGCAGCCCGCAGGCGCCGGAGTTCCTGCTCGACCGCCACAACGAAGCCCACCCGCCAAGGAAAGTCGGCGGGCAGATGGAACCCAGGGAGGGGGACGAGAATGTTCTCGCTCATGACAACCGATACGACTGCTTAACCCGGGCGGCGCGGCGACTGACCGCTCCGTTCGGCTTCCCCTAATAACGGCCCATTTCGGGGATTTTTGAGGACCGGATTTCCCCGGGAAGGGGTTAATGGCCGCCGCCGCCCAATAGGCCGCCGACCAGGCCCCCGATGACGCCGCCGGCGGTGGTGTTCTCGACCGCTTGGCCTTGGGGCATATACCGCGCCACCTCCTCGGCGAGGTTCAGGATCGGCATGCTCTGGAGCCAGACTTTTCCGGGGCCCGCGAGGGAGGCGAGAAAGATGCCCTCGCCGCCGAAGATCAGGTTGCGCGCGCCGCGCACGCGCTGGATGTCGAAGCCGACCGAGGGCGTGATGATGCCGACGTGGCCGGCCTGCACCAGCAGGCGCTGGCCGGCCGCGAGCTCCTGGGAGACGACTTCGCCGGAAAGGTCCAGCCACACCGTGCCCGGGCCCGTGACCCGCTGCAGGATGAAGCCTTCGCCGCCGAAGACGCCCGCGCCCAGACGCTGCTGGAAGGCGATGTCGAGCGTCACCGTCTTTTCGGCCACGAGGAAGGTTTCCTTGCGGCAGACGAGCGACTGGCCGGCGTCGAGCTTGAACGGCAGGATGCTGCCCGGAAACCGCGGGGCGAAAGCGATCCGGCTCGGAGAGGAACCGGACGCGGTGTACGTGGTGATGAAGAAGCTGCCGCCGCTCAAGGAGCGGCTGAGGCCGGCGAAGAGACCTCCGCCGGTGTTGGTCTCCATCCGGACATCGTCGGTCATCCAGGCCATGGCGTGGGTTTGGCAGTACACCTGCTCTCCGGGCGCGAGTTCGATCTGCACCGTCTGCATGACGGTGCCGGCAATGGTGGCATTCATGGTGGCCGACGATAGAGGCCGGCCGGCCGTTCCGTCAACCGATCGCGTCTCCGCTCTCGGCGTCGAAGAGGACGGCTTCGGCGAGATCGAAACTCAAATCCACGAGGTCGCCCGGTCGATGGGCCGCGGTCGGCGAAACGCGGGCGATCAGGGGCGTTCCGGCGGCCATCGCATGCAAGTAGGCCTCGGCCCCCATCGGCTCCACGATTTCAACGGCGGCGCGCAGGACCGGTCCGGCGGCCGGCGGCCGGCCTGCTCCCGCCTCTCCCACGTGCTCTGGGCGGATGCCGAGGACCAGGGGAAGCCCCGGACGCCGATGAGCCGTCGAGGCGAGCGCCGGCGGCAGAACCAGGCGGAGGGCGTCGCCGCCGGCGGGCGCGGGCGCCCCCGCCTCCTCGCCCAGGAACACCGCGCGCCCATCCTCCTCGCGCACGCGGCCGGCGAAAAGGTTCATTGCCGGACTGCCGATGAAGCCCGCCACGAAGCGGTTGCGCGGATGGCGATAAACGGCGAGCGGCCGGTCGACCTGCTGGATGGAGCCGCCGTTCATCACGCAAATGCGGTCTCCCATCGTCATCGCCTCCACCTGGTCATGGGTCACGTAGATGACGGTCGCCTCGAGCCGAGCCCGGAGCTTGAGCAGCTCCGACCGCATGGCGATCCGCATCTTCGCGTCGAGGTTCGAGAGGGGTTCGTCGAAAAGGAAAACCTTGGGCTTGCGCACGATCGCCCGCCCGAGCGCAACCCGCTGGCGCTGCCCGCCGGAGAGCGCCTTCGGCTTGCGGTCCAGGCAGTCCTGAAGGCCGAGGAGCGCCGCGGCGTCGCCGACCCGCCGGTCGATGTCGCGGCGGGGCATTTTCCGGAGCTTGAGACCGAAGGCCAGATTTTCGCGCACGGTCATGTGGGGGTAGAGCGCGTAATTCTGAAAGACCATCGCGATGTCCCGGTCCTTGGGAGGGATGTCGTTGACCACCCGGTCCCCGATCCGGACCGTTCCGGACGTGATCTCCTCCAGGCCGGCGATCATGCGCAAGGTGCTCGTCTTGCCGCACCCGGATGGACCCAGCAGCACCATGAATTCCCTATCGGCCACCGCGAGGGAAATCCGGTTCACCGCCCGGACCGGCCGGCCATGCTTGTCGGGGTAGGCCTTGACCAGGTTTTCGAGGACAACTTGCGCCATGGAATCGGCCATGAGGATCCCGACTTTGCCGCGGCTGGCAATGCTTCTTGCCCGGCGCATGAGGGTGCGCGGGTCCGGTCGGGTCGGTAAAGCCCTCAGCCATCCGAGCGAAAGATCCTGGGAATGGGGGCTGCCCCTTGGCTCTGAAGTTATAAACACTGTGTTGACAAAGGTTTCGCTTGAGGAGCGGCTTAAGTTTGCGCGCTGCGGACCGATCTGATAGCTGATCATCAGTCGATGAAGCACAGCCCCGCAGCTAGGGCTTCGATCCAGCGAATGCCCGTGGTTTTGGTCGTCGCCGCATTGTTCATCGTCGGCGTGGCCGCTGCATGGGCCTATGAATATTACCGGTGGTCCGACCCGAGGCTCGACGCGCGGCCGTTTTCGGTCGGCTTCAGCCGGAACCCTCCCTACGAGTTCGTGGGCAAGGATGGCCGCCCCCTGGGCCCCGCGGTCGAAATCGTCGCCGAGGCCGCCCGGCGGGCCCGCGTGCCAATACAGTGGGTACAGTGCCCGGGATCACCGGACGCGGCCTTGAAGAGCGGGAAAGTCGATCTTTGGCCCCTGCTGAGCCGGACGGAGGGTGTTTACGTCACCAAGCCCTGGGTGCAGGCCATGGGGGTGGGGGCCTCCCGGCTCCGGGACAACGCAAGTCGGGCGGCCGATCGGATCCGCGACGAGATTGGGCGCATGGCGATGGATGGAACGTTGGCGACGATCGACCTGCGCTGGCGCTTCGATCCGAGCGGGGGAACCGCGGATATCTTCTATCTGGATTCGGCGCACCGCAGCGCGGTCTATCTTGGGGCGGCGGTCGTCATCCTGGCGGGCCTTCTGGCTCTGCTCGTCCTGCAGTCGCGCCGGTTCCGCGCGGCCAAATTGGCCGCCGAGGAGGCGAACCACGCGAAGAGCGAATTCCTCGCCAAGATGAGCCACGAGATCCGCACGCCGATGAACAGCGTGATCGGCCTGACCGACGTCCTGCTCGGGACCACGCTCGCGCCCGACCAGCGGGAGATGGCGAGTCTCATCCTGCGCGGGGCGGAGGGGCTGCTCGGAATCATCAACGAAATCCTCGACCTGTCGAAGATCGAAGCCGGCAAGATGCAGATCGAATCCGCCGAGTTCGACCTGCGGCGGCTGGTCGACGAGACGGTGAGGCTGCTCGCGCCGCGCGCGCTCGCGAAGCAGGTCAACCTTGCCTACGATTTCGATGCCAACCTCCCGAGCCGGCTCCTGGGCGACGCCGGCCGGATCCGGCAGGTCCTCAACAATCTGGTCGGCAACGCCATCAAATTCACCGACCGGGGCCGCGTCGCGGTCGAGACCCGGCTGGTGGGAAGCCCGGTGGCGAACCGGGTCGGATTCCGCATCGAAGTGCGCGATACCGGAGTCGGCATCCCGGCGGACGTGCAGCCGCTGCTGTTTCATCCGTTTTCCCAAGTCGGCGCCTCGGCGGGTTCCCGGTCCGGCGGCACGGGGCTGGGGCTGGCCATCTCGCGGCAGCTCATCCAACTGATGGGCGGGTCGATCGGCTTAACGAGCGAGCCCGGCCGTGGTTCGACCTTCTGGCTCGAGCTCGCGCTTCCGGCCGGCTCCGCGCCCGACCCGGCGGGCGAAGCGCCTGGGCTCGCGGACCCGCGGGCGGCCCCGGGCAGCGGGCTCAAGCTGCTGCTGGCGGAGGACAACCGGTCCAACCAGCTTGTCGCCGGGCTCATGCTCCGCCAGATGGGCCACACGGTGGACATCGCGGCCGACGGAGTTTCGGCGCTGGAGCGCGCGGCCCAGCAGCGCTACGACGGGATCCTGATGGATTGCCAGATGCCCGAGATGGATGGCTTCGAGACGACCCGCCGCATCCGCCGCGGTGAGGCCGCCGGAGTCGATCCGCGGATACCGATCATCGGGCTCACCGCCTACGCCATGTCCGACGCGCGCCAGAAATGTCTGGCCGCCGGGATGGACGACTGCGTCACCAAGCCGGTGCGCGCGGGTAGCCTCCGCGATGCGCTCGTGCGCTGCGGAATCGATCCGGCGGCGGGCGATGGCCCGGGCAAGTCGGTCTGGTCGCGCGAGCCGGGCGACGCCGGCCCCGCGGCCGCGGGCGGCGGAACCGCCACGGAGACGCTGCCCGTCCTCGATTACGATCAGATTTCCACGCTCCGGAGCCTGCCCGGCCGTTCCGGCGGTTCGCTCCTGCCCGAGGTCCTGGATAGTTTTTTCCGGGAGCAGACCGACCGGCTGCGCCGGCTCGGGGAGCTGGCCCGGGACCATTCCGGCGAGCTCCTCGCCGAGATCGGCCACTCCATGGCGGGCAGTTGCGCCCATTTGGGCGCCCGGGAGATGCAGGCGGGGGCGCTCTCCCTCGAAAGGCACGCGCGGGCCGGCGCCTGGGGCGAGGTGGAGGGCGGCCTGGCCGCGCTCCGCCGCTCCTGGGAACGCTTGCAAACGGCCCTCGCCGATCGTCAGCTCGTGAACGATGAAGGTGTTGACCGTTGAGGACGACGCCGTCTCGCATCTGGTGCTGGAAGCGGCCCTGCGTGCGCTCGGCCACGAGATAGTCGCCGCTTCCGACGGAGCGGAAGCCTGGCGGCTCCTTGCGGGCTCGCCCATTCCGCTCGTCGTAAGCGATTGGCGCATGCCCGGCGTGGACGGGCTGGAGCTGTGCCGGCGCATACGCATGCGCCGCGGAGATTACGTGTACTTCATCCTGCTCACGCAGCAGTCGGCAACCGACGAAAACCATCAGGCCGCGCTGGAAGCCGGGGTGGACGATTTTCTCAGCAAGCCATTCAACGTGCGCGACCTCAAGATGCGGCTGCACGTCGCGGATCGGATCCTCACTTTCGCGACGCAGGTGCGTCAACTGGAGGCCATCGTGCCGATCTGCGGATACTGCAAGAAGGTGCGCAGCGACCAGCGCTACTGGCAGGAGCTGGAAAGCTACATCCAGACGAAGACCGGCTCCGCCTTCAGCCACGGCATCTGCCCGGATTGCTACGCGTCCCGGGTGATGCCGATGCTGCGCGCCGCGGGTCTCCAGGACATACCCCCGGCTCCGGGACCCTCGTAACCAGCGACTTCGCAAAGCCGGATGCATTGATATTATGGACGGACCGGCTACGCTGTCCGACTCGTTCTTTGATCGTCCGGCGCACGGACGGTCGACAGGAACCCACTTTACGGGGGTGTTCCGGATTCGACCCTAGGTTGGAGTGCGCCGCTGCCTGCCGAGAGTCGCAAGGCCTCTCGTTAATCCCCCTTCGAACCAATAAGAGGCAATATCGAAGCAATGCCCCTGGCTGCTTAAGCAGCCACGCGAGCCCGGCGACACCTGCTAGCCGAAGCTCGCGACGACAGCAGGCATAGCGCGCGGAGCGACTCGCGGTCTGCGCGCCGTACCTTCACCCGGGAGTTGGCCGGAGCCTAAACGCGCATCGCCGCTGGGCTTCGGCGAGATCAAAGCGGTGCTATGTAGGTAGACGCGGTTCATGAAGGCTTGGGGCACGCGGGTTCAACTCCCGCCACCTCCACCACTTTACTCTCTGAATCCCAGAGAGTTAGTTTTCAGGCGATGCTAGGTTGCCAGTTGACGCGGCAACCTGAGCATGAGCCATCATTCAAAGTTCGCCGTGAGCCGGTTTGAAAACCGGAACGGCACCGCCTCCTGGCGGGTGTCCGGGCTCCGAATCCGCCGGAACTTCAAGACCCGTGAAGAGGCTGCCGCCGAGAGGGCGGCCCTCGAAATCAAGTCCGAGCAGGCCGCGTCCGGCCTTCACTCCGTCACCACGTGCCTGACGATTGACCAGGTACGCGAAGCCGAAGTTGCGTTTCACCGGCTCGCCGCCCGCCCACAATCGCTGTCGGCCTATTTGGACTTCGCGCTCGCGAATTATCGCGAACCCGCGCGCGACGCACCGCTCGCCACGGCCTTGGACGAATACGTGGCGACCAAGCGTAAGGAGCACGAGCAGGCGCTTCTGTCTGAGCGCCAGCTCCGGTCGATCAAGTACGAGCTGGCAACCTTCAAAAGCCGATTCTCGTCGATGACGACCGCGCAGTTCACACCCACATCGCTCATCCCCTACCTTGAGCGAGGTGCGCCGTCGCTGAAGACCTACAACAACCGTCGTGGCGTGCTTTCGACGTTCTTCAATTTCGCCTACCGGAAGGATTGGATCGCCGCGAACCTGGTCGAAAAGACTCCCTATCACCGCATCCGCCATCGGCGGGGGTCGGCCACGACGATCACCGCCGAGCAGGCCGCCAAACTCATGGCCCACGTCGAGGCTTTCAGGGGTGGCGAGTGGGTCCCGTATTTTGCTCTCTGCTTGTTCGCCGGCATTCGCCCCTGCGTGCTTTCAGGTGAAATCACGAAACGTCGGTCCGAGCACGTCCGTTTGGACACCGGCGTCATCCACGTCGAGCCCGAGGTCTCGAAGGTCCGCATGAAGCGCCTCGTCACGATCAACCCAATCTCGCCGCCTGGTAGAGGGCCTAGCCGCTCGACCGCCACGCCATCGTTCCCGACAATGCCCAACGAACCCGGCGCAAGGTCTTCGATGCTTTCGGCCTGACCCACGACGTCCTTCGCCACTCGTTCATATCGATGTTCGTGGCAAGATTCCGCTCGATGGGGGAAGCCGCCCTCCAGGCGGGAAACTCCGAGTCCATCATCCGCAAGCACTACCTCGATCTAAAGAGCCCAGCAGAGGCCGAGCAGTTTTTCGGCATACTGCCCGAGCGCGCCCGGCCGCCTTTCCGGTTTCCGCAGTCCCGATGCCCGCCCACGTCCCCCTGACCTCTGCTACCGAAATGGGGGCAGCGCACCGGCGCCAGTGCGCTGCCCCCATTATCAACACGTGTTCGCCATTTGTCCGCCACCCGTAACGGCTGATCGCCGACCAGCGTCGCGAATTTTGCCGGCCGTCTTCTGTTTCTTCTGCTGCTTCGTCCGGGTGTCCCAATAGCTCTGGATGGCGGCCCTGAAACGGGCGGCAGTGTCAATTGGTATGGGGGAGGCTGGAGATGCCATACAGTTCGAGCGCGGTCTTACTGGCCAGCGACACGTCGCTGGAATCAAACGCTCGAACTAACCGTGCGGCAATGTTTTTTGGGATTGTCGCTGGCTTGGGGACTCGGATGCGCCTGAGGTATTGGGCCTGGAAGCGGAAGTAGCCGCCACGCATTTTCACGCCGTAGCATCGGATGAAAAATTCTCCGACCTCCGACATCAGCAAGGCGCCGAGCACTCGGAGGTCCCAGGTTCGCGAGGTGATCCAATAGACGTTGTGGTGGGGGTACGTCTTCCCCTCATCGAGGCAGGGGATGAGGCGGTCGCGAATGTCGGCGATGTAGAGCTTGTGCTGCGGGAGCAGGCTGTCCGTGGCGAACTCCGCTACCGACCACCTTTCTTCCGCCATTGTGCGGACGGCGAACTGAAAGTCGTACAAGAACGGTCGTTTGAAAACCGTTCGTTCTTCTTCCCGGGATGTTCTTCGCCGCTTCACCAAAGAAAGGTGTTCTTCGGGTTGGGGTTGATCTTCTTCCCCTCGTGAACCGTGGTGGTTGCCGGCGGCCGGGTTTGTAGGCGGTGGGCGTGGCGTTGAATGCTGGTGGGCGATGCACGCCCGAGGCCAACGCAAGTGTCTAGCTTGTGGTAAGTTCTTCACGCCCGATTCGCGGAACGGGCCCCGCCAGCGTTACTGCAGCCGGCCGCAGTGTCGGAAGGCGAGCAAGGCGGCGAGCCAGTGTGCCTGGCTGACGCGGCCGGAGAACGCCGGATACTTCCGCGGCGCCGCCGCGCTGGAACGGGTGCGGGCATGGCGCCGGGCACATCCCGGCTACTGGAAGAGGATCCGAGGCAGACGCGCCGATGCGTTACAAGAGTCCTTGATTGCGCAAGTCACGCGCCCGCAGGAGCATCCCAAGCAAGACGACCGATCTGCGTTACAAGATCACTGGCGCACGCA
>JBOHXF010000324.1:0-4730 GCA_050737455.1 Opitutaceae bacterium
TTCGCCTCCGGGGGTAGTTTTGCCGGGAGCCATATTGTCCTGGAGTATTTTTGGACTCGGGCGAGCCTTCGGTCGCGGTCTGCATCGAAGTCCGCTGTGGCCTGCCCGCTTGCGCTCGTTCCTGGCGTGGTTGCACCGCTCCATCATCTTCTTCGGGACGTGCCCGGCAATTTCTTTTGACAAATGGCTGGACGATGGATATCGTGGTTTGGGAAAACGTTTTCCATTGGTGAGGGCCGGAGTGATCGCTCGCATTTCCTGTCTTACAGTCTGCATGCTCTTCCTATTGGGCGGCTGTGGCGGCGGATCGGCCATTTCCGGGTCGCAAGGCTCGTCGAGCGGATCAAGCGGATCAAGCGGATCGAGTGGAGCCGGTTCGGGCTCCGGCTCCGGCTCCGGCTCCAGTTCCAGTTCGGCGCTGGCGAGCTATGCGCTGACCGGCGATGTCTCGCCCGTGCACGATCCCTCAATCATCCGCGAGGACTCCACCTATTACGTCTTCAGCACTGACTCGGGCGCTTCGCAGGGCGGGTTTCTGCCCATCCGCTGCTCTACAGACAAGGTCGCCTGGAAGGCCTGCGGATTTGTGTTCAGCAGCCTGCCTGCCTGGATCAGCTCGGCCGTTCCGGGAGCAACCGATCTGTGGGCTCCGGACGTGTCTTATTTCAACGGCTTGTACCACGTTTATTATGCGGCTTCTACCTTTGGCTCGAATGTGTCGGCGATTGGCGTGGCTACAACGCCAACGCTCGATCAGACCAACCCGTTGTATCAGTGGACCGATCAGGGTGAGGTGCTGGCGTCGGTCGCCAGCAGCAACTTTAACGCGATTGACCCGAATATTCTGGTGGATGCGACGGGGAACGTATGGCTGACGTATGGCAGCTTCTGGACCGGGATTTACCAGCAGCCGATTGCGCCGGCGACGGGGAAGCTCCTCTCCGGTGCGCCGGTTTATCACCTGGCGGAGCGGGCCGCGTCGGTAGCGAATGATCCGATTGAGGGCGCGTCGCTGGTGTACGCGGACAACTTCTATTATCTGTTTGTGTCCTGGGACTACTGCTGCGACGCCAACTTCACACAGAGCGATTACAAGATTGCGGTAGGGCGCTCGACCAGCCCGAATGGCCCGTTCGTGGATGAGAGCGGCGTGGACATGGCTGCGGGCGGAGGAACAGTTCTGCTCGAGGGCAATGGCACAACGTGGGGCGCGCCCGGCGGCGAGACAGCTTATGTTGATGCGACTGACGGCGATCTGATCGTGTTCCATGCGTTAAACCTGGAGCAGAACGGGTTGGATTACCTGTTTGTGAACCCGCTGGGGTGGTCGGCGGGATGGCCCGTGATTCAACAGGAAGGCGCAGTGCGGTAAATAGGTGCGGTAAATATCGGTCGGCGCGCGGCCCGCAGTGGCTTCGCGGAGAGAAATTCCGCAGAGGGGGTTTATCAATGATGAAATATGCAGGGAGAGTGCTCATTGCGGCGGCATTGACCGCGGTGGCGGTTCTTTCGCCCGCGGCGGCGCGCGCGCAGAAGCCGCAGGCGCTTACGTTAACCGGGGCGTACTGGGGAACGCACGATCCTTCGATCATCGAGGCCGGCAATACCTGGTACGTTTTTGCCACAGGGCGCGCGCATGACGGAGGACAGTTCCAGATACGCTGCTCGACCGATCTGCACGCGTGGAAGCTATGCGGACAGGTGTTTGACAGTATCCCAGCGTGGATTCACAAGGTCAGCCCCGGCACGCGCGATCTCTGGGCTCCGGACATTTCTTATGAGAACGGCGAGTTTCGCCTCTATTATGCCTATTCGCTGTTCGGGAAAAACACTTCAGGCATTGCGCTGGTAACCAACAAGACGCTCGACCGCGGCAGCCCGGATTACAAGTGGGTGGATCGCGGGTTGGTGCTGAAGTCCACGGCGTCGGATGATTACAACGCGATCGTTCCCAACTTTATTCTGGATGCGAAAGGGCAGGCATGGCTGGCCTTCGGCAGCTTCTGGAGCGGGGTCAAGATGCGGCGGCTGAATGAGGCCACAGGGATGGTTTCCGATGTTGACACGCGCGTCTACTCCCTGGCAACGCGGGCACGCCCCGCGGATGCGGCGTCGGCCAAGCCGGGACTTCCGCCGGATTGGGAGGCCATTGAGGCTCCGTTTATCGTCCGGCATGGACGCTATTACTACTTATTTGTGGCGTGGGACCTGTGTTGCCGCGGAACGAAAAGCACGTACCGCACGATGGTAGGCCGCTCCCGCGGCATCACCGGGCCGTATGTGGACAAGAACGGCGTGCCGATGATGAAGGGCGGTGGGACGCAACTGCTGAGCGCGAGTCCAAAATGGCTGGGGCCGGGCGGGGCGTCGGCGCTGATGACGCGGGGGCACGACCTCCTGGTGTTTCACGCCTATGACGCCCATACCGGATTTCCCGCAATGCAAATTTCCACGCTGACCTGGAAACACGGTTGGCCACAGGCCGCGGTGCAGCAGTAGATTTACTGAGCGGCGCTGCCGGGGATTTTTTCCTGCTCGGGAAGCTGGTCGCGGTTCTTCCGCGTCTGGAATTTGACTTCCTGGCGCTGGTTGCGCGCCTGCCTCATTTGTCGAAACATGGCCAGCGCGTGCGCGGCCTCCTCCGGCTGGTGCATTTGCCGGTAAAGCGAAGCCAGCCGGTACCACGACATGATGTGCAGGTCTTCGCTGCCGTTGCCCGCGATCGCCCGGCGGAACTGCTCGACGGCTGCGGCCTGCTGCCCCTCTTCGTCGAAGCCTTTGCCGAGATAGTAGTGCGCGTCGACCAGCGTCGGGTCGCCGCTCAGCGCCTGCTTCAGCAGCGGAATGCCCCGCTCCGCTTGATTGTTGGTGACGCGCAGACTGCCGAGCTTGTACTTGACTAGAGCGTTATGAGGATCGATGGCCAGCTCGGCGGAGTAGGCGGCGTCAGCCTGCTGGAGCTTGCCGTCAGTCCAGAAAGCATCGCCTAGTTGCTCGTGGAGCCCTGGCTCCGTGGGCGCAACGCGAATCGCGGCTTGAAACTCCTGGATGGCGTCCTCGGTACGGAGCGCTTCGGCATCCGATTGCGCGAGCACCTCGTGGACGCGCCAGGAGTTGGGATCCAGAGCGTACATTGCGTCGTAGCTTTCTTTGGATACGAGCAGATGGGCGCGGCCGCGGTGGTAGAGGATGTCCGCATTTTTAGGATCGAGACGGGCGGCGTGGTCGAGTGCGGCAGCGGCGGCGTCTGGCTGATTCTGCGCCAGCTCGGTTACGCCCAGCCACATCCACGCCGACGCGTTGCCCGGCTCCGTGTGCGTGGCTCGAACCAGCGCCGCCTGGGACTCAGACAGGCGATTGAGCTTGTAAGCGACGATGCCGGTGAAGAGTTGGACGCCGTGGAGACTGGGATCGAGCGATTGGGCTTGGTGGAGCGCGGCCAGGGAGTCGTCGAGTCGAGCCGCCTGTTCCAGCGCGAGGCCGAGGTTGAAATAGCCGATGGCCGAGTCCGGCTCCTCGCGAGTAAACCGTTCAAAATCGGTGACCGCCTCCGCGGCGCGACCGGAGCGCATGGCGGCGTTGCCGGCCGCAAACGCGGCCCGCGCCGATGCGCTCTGCGCCGGCAGAGAGACGGAAGATAGAGCGGCCAGGGTCAGGAGCGAAACAACCATCCGGAGACTCCGGCCGGAGACAGCAGCGGGCATGGCTACACCTGCAAAAAAAAAGAAGGACTATGGCTATTGTCGCCGATAGTCCCCGCTTAGACGGAATTTCGATGGTCGCGAAAGAGCCGGTGAACGCCAGCACGCGCGTTCATCGGCCTCACTCAGTAGTGCAGTTTGAGGACGAACTGCACGTTTCGCGGTCCGTTCAAGGTACTGCCTATTTGTCCGAAGTTCACGTCATAAAGACCGGAATCGGGCTTGTTGAACACGTGGCGGTTGAATGCATTGAACATCTCGCCCCGGAACTCGAGACTCATCGACTCATGAATCGGGATGGTTTTGTTGATCCCGAAGTCCTCATCGGCGAACGCGAAGCCTCGGATATCAGCCGAGTTTCTGGGCATGGTTCCGAACCGGAATGGTCCAGTGCCGCGGTTTACGTTGGGATCCGCGAAGGCTCCGCAGTTCCAGTAACCGGTGGTGCAGGCTTGCGCCTCGCCGCCGGCATCGCTGAAGCTAAACGGATTGTAGTGGCCGTGAACGCGTACCGGATTGGTTCCCGGCACGCGGTCGGGGCGGATTCCATTGTCGAAGCCCGGAATGCCGGCCGCTCCAAAGAAGCTGATCGGCTGTCCGCTTAGATAGCGCTGCACGCCGCTGATGCGCCAGTTGCCGATGACCGCGTCGACGGCGCGGGGAGCATTGTGAAGGAAGTGCTTGCCGCGGCCCACGGGAAGGTCATAGAGGTAGCTGACCACAAAGTTGTTGGGCACGTCTTCGTTACTGACGGCCTTTTCTGCCTTGTGGTCGTAGGGGTTTTGTGTCCCGCCCTGGTTCTGCAACGTGCTGTAGAAGGGCTGGATGCTGTCAGCGTCGGTGAGGGTCTTCGAGAACGTGTAGGAAGCCAGCAGGTTGAGACCGCTCGAAAAACGGTGCTCAAGTTTGGCTTCGAGCGCTTCGTAAGTGGACTGTCCCACGTTCTGCAGGTAGCTGTCGGTGTTGATGTAGCCGTACTGCGGGAACGGGCGCAGGGCCTGCGAGACGGTGCCATTGCCTCCCCAGGTC
>JBOHXF010000325.1:0-2459 GCA_050737455.1 Opitutaceae bacterium
CGTACCGTCTTTGGCGGTGAGGCGGTATTTCTTGTCCCAGATGTCAAGCGATGCCTCCTGGAACGGAATGGCATCGATATCCTTCGGCTCGATCTTCACGACGGTATTCATGTGTCCGCGGCGCTCCAGTTGTCATTAGCACGCCTGTCCTACGGATCACAGGGGATACGGCCGGCGCGGAACGCGCGAAGCGGCGCCGCTCTCGCCCGGCACCCCCTGAACCTCCCCGAACGCGCGATCCCGCGGAGCCGCCCGGCGGGCACAAGATCTTGTGTCGGGGTACAAAGCCTAATGAGCACCCAGGCACCCGTCAAGATTTCCGGACATATTTTGTCACGCAAAATTTATCCATATAAAACACAGTGTTACGATAAACCCGGCCGCGGATGACCCGGCATGAGATTTTTTCCGGCGCCCCTTTTCCGCGCCATCGCAGCCCCAATATCTTGTGCCCAGGCCGCGCACACGTTCTGCACAGCATGCTCACATGCCGCGCCTCAGGCTCGGCCAGGCACGGGCGACTTGAAACTCCCCTGCCCGCCCGCAGATTGCCTCCAACGACATCATGAGGCCGACGACCTGGCATCCATTCACCCATTGGAGGTTTGCAACATGACCATTCTCCGCTACGAGCCCTGGTCGCTCGTCAACCGCCTGCATCGGCATCTCGATGAGGCATTCTCCACCGCCGGCGACGCGGGCGAATCCGACGGCGCCTGGTGGATTCCCCAGGTCGACGTCTACGAGGAGCCGGAGCGCTTCGCGGTATCGATCGACGTCCCCGGCGTGGAGCCGAAGGACATCGAGATCACGACCGAGAAGGGCGTGCTGACGATTCGAGGCGAGCGTCGCGCGCGGGCGCAGGAGGAATCCAGCGCCTACCGGCGTCTCGAGTGCCATACGGGCAAGTTCCTGCGGCGCTTCACGCTGCCGGAGAGCGCCAACCTCGACGCCATCACCGCCAAGCATACGCATGGCGTGCTCGAGGTGACGATTCCGAAGCAGGCGAAGCTGCAGCCGCGGCGCATCGAAGTCGCGGCGGCCTGAGACCGCCACCCTCGTGCGGCCGGGAGCCAGGCTCCCGGCCGCGATCTTGTTTTCCGAGAATGAGGACTCCGTAGGCCGGAAGTCTCGATGAAATCCCCGGAGCTTGCCTGTACCGCGCTGCTCGTAGCGGCCTTGGGAGGAATGCCTTTCGCGGCTGCTTCCGCCGCGATACCCGCCGTCGCGGCCGGCGTGCGGGTTCCGTCGCTAGCGCCTATGATCCGCAGGGTCTCGCCCGCTGTCGTCACCATTGCCACGAAGGGTGTCATGCCAGGTGGCAGCTCCGACGATCCGTTGCGCGATGATCCTTTCTACGGTCGGCTCTTTCACGACTTTCCCGGACGGGGCTCCGGCGAGCAGTCGTTCGCGGCGGCAGGATCCGGCGTCATCATCGACGCCAGGCACGGTTACATCCTGACCAACGCCCACGTGGTGGATCACGCCACCGGCATCACCGTCACCCTCGAGGACGGCCGCAAGCTCGACGCGAGGCTCATCGGCAGCGACCCGCCTTCCGACATCGCCGTGGTGCAGGTCGCCGCGCACGGGCTCACGCAGATCCGCCTCGGCGATTCCGCGAAGCTCGCGGTGGGCGATTTCGTGGTGGCGATCGGCAATCCGTTCGGACTGCCGCATTCGGTCACGGCAGGAATCGTGAGCGGCCTCGATCGCTCCGGTCTGAGCCCCGATGACTACGAGGATTACATCCAGACGGATGCCTCCATCAACCCCGGCAATTCGGGCGGCGCCCTCGTCGATCTGCGGGGCGATCTGGTCGGCATCAACACGGCCATGCTTTCCGGCAGCGGTGACAACATCGGCATCGGCTTCGCCATTCCGATCGACACCGCGGAGCGCGTGATGCGCCAGCTGATCGCCTATGGCGCCATCCGGCGCGGCCAGCTCGGGGTCAGCGTGTACCCGGTCACGCCCGAGGTGGCGCGCTCTCTCGGCTTGCGCAGGGCGGCGGGCGGGCTGGTCGCGCAGGTGATTCCCGGCTCAGCGGCCGGGAAGGCCGGCGTCCGCGCGGGCGACGTGATCACCGCCATAGCGGGCCACCGCATCGAATCCAACACCGACCTGCGCAATGCTATCGGCTTCCTGCGGGTCGGTGACGAGGTCGCCATCGACCTGCTGCACGACGGCCGGCGCGAGGAGCGGCGCGCGATCCTCGCCAGCGCGCTGCCCGCCGGTCCCGAGGCCAGCCCCGCCGTCAGCCCGGCCGGCCTCCCTCACTGACATGGCCTCACCATGAACATCTGCGTACTGGGCGGCACCGGCTTCGTTGGCACGGAGCTCGTCACGAGATTGGTGCGGCAAGGTCACTGGGTGCGGGTTCCGACACGCAGCCCCAGCCACGCCCAGCACCTCAAGGTGCTCTCCACGGCCGAGCTCGTCACCGCCAACGTGCACGA
>JBOHXF010000326.1:0-1699 GCA_050737455.1 Opitutaceae bacterium
GTCCACCACCGTGACACGGATATCCGGCGCCTTGAGCGCGATCATGGCCATCGTCGGACCGCCGACATAGCCGGCGCCGATGCAGCAGATATTCATGCCCGGTAACTTAGGGGAGAGGCGGGGCGGAATCCAAGGCCGAAAACGCCGCTTGGTCGGCGGCGCCGGCGCACGGCGATGCGCGGCTCGTCAGCCTCGCCGCCCGCGAGTCGGTCCGATCAGGCCGGCGTGGCCGCCGGCGCGTGGCCCGGCCCGGCCACATCCTCCCGGACCTGGGCCCGGTCGGACGGCTTCTTCTCCGGCGCCTTGTCCGGCGGCTTGGGCGCCGTGGTGAGCGTGATGGGCGAGCGGAGCTCCCCGAATTCGATGACCTCCAGCACATGCTTGCCCTCGATCGTCTCGTGCTCGAGCAGCGCCTCGGCGATCTTGTCGAGCGCGGCGCGGTGTTCGCCCACGATCTTCAGCGCGCGGTCATGCTGTTCGGAGATGATCCGGTGGATCTCGGCGTCGACCAGCCTCGCGGTGTCCTCGGAGATGATTTCCGTCCGGGTGATCTCGCGTCCGAGAAAGACCGTGTCCTGGTTGTCGCCGTACGCCACCGGCCCGAGCGTGCTCATGCCCCAGTCGCAAACCATGTGCCGGGCGATCTTGGTGATCATCTTGATGTCCCCGGCGGCGCCGTTCGAAATGTCGTTCATCACGAGCTCCTCGGCGACACGGCCGCCGAGTCCGGTGCAGATCTGGTTCAGCATGCGCTTCTTCGCATGGGTGAGGACGTCCTTTTTCGGGATGAACATCGTGCTCCCGAGGCTCCGGCCGCGGGGGATGATCGTCACCTTGTGGACGGGCAACTGCCCGTCGTCGAGGATCGCCTGGACGAGCGCATGGCCGGCCTCGTGGTAGGCGGTGAGCTTCTTCTCCTCGTCGTCCATGAGGCGCCTCCGCTCCCGGCCAAACTGCACTTTCTCGCGGGCGTCGTCCACGTCGGCCATCTCAACCTTTTTCTTGCCGCGACGGGCGGCGAGCAGCGCGCCTTCGTTGAGGAGATTGGCAAGCTCGGCGCCCGAAAGGCCGGGCGTCCCGCGGGCGATCACCTGAAGATCGACATTCTCCGACAGGTTGATCTTCTTCGCGTGCACCCGGAGGATTTGCTCGCGGCCCGACAGGTCGGGCAGGTCCACGTAAATCTGGCGGTCGAAGCGCCCCGGGCGCAGCAGGGCGCTGTCGAGCACGTCGGGCCGGTTCGTCGCGGCGATGATGATGACCCCCTCGGTCGTGTCGAATCCGTCCATCTCCACCAGGAGCGAATTAAGGGTCTGCTCGCGCTCGTCGTTGCCGCCGCCGAGCCCGGCGCCCCGCTGGCGGCCCACCGCGTCGATTTCGTCGATGAAAATGAGGCAGGGGGCGTTCTTGCGGCCCTGCTCGAACATGTCGCGCACCCGCGAGGCGCCGACGCCAACGAACATCTCCACGAAATCCGAGCCGGAAATGCTGAAGAACGGCACGTCGGCTTCGCCCGCCACCGCTTTCGCGAGAAGGGTCTTGCCGGTCCCGGGCGGCCCGACCATGAGGACCCCTTTCGGCATGCGCCCGCCCATTTTCGTGAATTTCTTCGGATCCTTCAGAAATTCCACGACTTCCGCAATTTCCTCCTTCGCCTCATCACAGCCGGCCACGTCGGCGAACGTGGCCTTCTCACGGT
>JBOHXF010000327.1:0-10503 GCA_050737455.1 Opitutaceae bacterium
GGTCGTAGCCCCGCCCGACGAAGTCCTCGCCGAGCACGCCGGCGCACTCCGCGGCGATCTCGTCGAGCCGGGCGCCGGTCAGCCGGCCGCTCGGCGAGCTGAGGCGGCAGTCGACGTGCCCCGCGTGGGCGCAGAACGCGACGCTCAGCGCATCGCCGTGGCGGTCAAAAATCGGCTGGAGCCGCGTTTCGAGCATCGACTCGCCCACTCCGGCCGTCCGGATCTGGATGTACGACTCTCCCGGCAAAAGCAACCCGCGCTCGGCCAGGCGGGGAAGCACCTGTTCGACAAAAATGGGTTGCAGCTCGTTCGGCGGCCCCGGCAGAAGGCAGACGATCTTGCCGGCCCGCTCGACCCAGAGGCCCGGTGCCGTGCCATTCGCGTTCGGCAGGATCTCGCCGGGCTCGAACCGGTAGGCCTGCTTCAGGTTGTTGAGCGTGGGTTTGCGGCCGAGCAACGCGAACCGCTCGATGATCGCCTTCTCGACCAGCGGATCGAAGACGAGCTTGAGGCCGAGCACCTCGGCCACGGCCTCGCGCGTGCGATCGTCGCAGGTGGGGCCGAGGCCGCCGGTCGTGATCAACACATCGGACGCCGCCAGGCTCTCCCGAAACTGCCGGGCGATCGCCCTCCCCTCGTCCGTCACCGTGACATTGCGGCGGAGTTCCACGCCCCGGCGGCCGAGCGCCGCGCCGATGAAGGCCAGATGACGGTTCTCGGTCAGCCCGAGCAGCAACTCGTTGCCCAAGGTCAGCAGTTCGTAGCGGACTTGGGCGACGGGCTTGCGTGGAACGGCGCCATTGGGCGGAAGGGAAACCATGCTGGGGGGAGGTTGCGGCGGTTCGGGATGAGGTGACTGACGTTAGGCCGATTTTGAAAAAATGCCATTTCCTCGTTTAAGTTTCAACCGCCGCGCGGCATGCTCCGCGAGCCGGATGGACGAGCCAGTCAATTTGAAGGAAAAAGTGCGGCGCCTGCCGGACCGTCCCGGGGTGTATCTGATGAAGGATCGCCTCGGTCGAATCATTTACGTCGGGAAGGCCCGAAGCCTGAAGCGACGCGTGTCGTCCTATTTTCAGCCGGGGCGGGCCCTTGCCGCCCTGGCGCCGAAAATCCGGGCCCTGCTCGAACTGATCGCCGACTTCGACGTGTTCGAGGTGCGCTCGGAGCCGGAGGCGCTGCTGCTGGAGGGCAAGTTGATCAAGCAGTGGCGGCCGAGATACAACACCGATTTCACGGACGACAAGCGCTTCCTGCTGGTTCGCGTCGACCTGGGCGAGGCGCTGCCTCGCTTCCGGCTCACCCGGCTGCGCAGGGACGACCGCTCCCGCTACTTCGGCCCGTTCGCGCATAGCGGCCTGCTGCGTAAGACGCTCGCGCAGATGCGCCGCCAGTTCGGAATCCTGCTGGCCGATGCGAATCCCCGCCGGGAGCCGGACGGCGCCTGGCAGCTTTACGACGACGTGCGCCGCGAGCTCTACGGCTTTCCGAACCGGGTGAGCGAGGCGGAATACCTCGAACGTGTCCGCCAGGCCTGCGCCTTCCTGGACGGAAAGTCGCGGGAGTGGCTGGAGACGCTCCGCTCGGAAATGCGCGGCGCCGCGGACCGGCGGGAGTTCGAGAAAGCCGCCGAATTGCGCGATGTGGTCATCGCGCTCGAGAGCACGCTCGCCAAGACCCGGCATTTCGAGCGAATCGATCCCACCTCCCTCGGCGCCGACGAAACGGCGATGCGGATGCTCGGCGAGGCTCTGCGTCTGCCCGCGCCGCCGTGCCTCATGGAATGCTTCGACATCTCCCATATCTCCGGGACGTTCGTCGTCGCCTCGATGGTGCGTTTCGCGAGCGGGCGCCCGGACAAGGACCGGTACCGGCGCTTTCAAATCCGGAGCTTCATCGGCAACGACGATTTCCGGGCCATCGAGGAGGTGGTCGGACGGCGCTACCGGCGCCTGAGCACGGAAGGCCGGCCGTTGCCGGATCTGATCGTGATCGACGGTGGCCGGGGCCAGGTCGGCGCCGCGCTGAAGGCCTTCGCCGCGCTGGAACTGAATCCGCCGCCCCTCGTGGGCCTCGCGAAAAGGGAGGAGACCATCGTCTTTCCGGACGGGCGGCCCGACCTCAATTTGCCCCTTTCCCATCCCGGACTGCGGCTGCTTCAGCGGATGCGCGACGAGGCGCACCGCTTCGCCAACACCTACAATGCCGGACTGCGCTCGAAGAAGATCCGCGAGTCCCTGCTCGATGACTTGGCCGGGCTCGGCAAGGTCCGGCGCGCCGCGCTTTTGGAGGCGTTCGGCGGACTGGACCGGCTCAAATCGGCGGATGTCGAAAAGATCTGCGAAGTGCCCGGCTTCGGACCCAAGCTGGCGGCCGAACTTCACGCGTTCCTGCACCGCAAAGGCCGACCCGGAGAGGACCCGGCCGCGATCGGCGCTGTCGGAACGAAAGCGGGCTAAGCCGCGTCCCGCATCGTCCCATGTTCAAGTTCGTCCTCCGCTCGCTTCCGGCCCTGGTGGCTTCCGCGGTTGCGGCGTCGGCGACCGTCAGCTTCGGCCCGCTTTTCTCCGACCACATGGTGCTCCAGCAGGGCATGGCTGCTCCGGTCTGGGGCCGCGCGGAGGCCGGCGAGCGCATCACCGTGAGTTTCCGGGACCTGAGCGTGTCGACGGTCACGGGCGCCGACGGCCGTTGGTCGGTTTTGCTCCCGCCCCTCGAAGCCAGCGCGGCCGGCGCGGATCTCGTCGCACAGGGCGCGAACCGGATCGCCGTTCACGACGTCGTGGTGGGAGAGGTCTGGCTCGCTTCCGGGCAATCCAACATGGAATTCACGGTGGACGACCCGAACGGGGAGGTTTACCGCGTGGACCGCGCCGACGAGGAGGTCGCCGCCGCGCAATACCCGTCGATCCGTCAGTTCAAAGTGCGCCGCCAAAGCTCGGCGGCGCCTGCGGCGACCGCCGGCGGGAGCTGGGCCGTTTGCTCGCCCGAAACCGTCCGCGCCTTCTCGGCCGTGGCGTACTTCTTTGCGCGCGACTTGCACCGGCGCCTGGGCGTGCCGGTGGGCATCGTCGACAGCACCTGGGGAGGTACTCCGGTGGAATCGTGGATGGACCCCATGGCGCTCGCCTCCGATCCACGCTTCGCGGGCTGGGCGGAGAATCGCAACGCATATCCGAACCTCGAGTCCCAATGGCGGGCCGAGCTCGCCAAATGGCGGATAGGCCTCGAAGCAGCCCATCGCCGAGGACCGACGGCTTACGCGCTCTACCGCCATAGCCATGCCCGGCCACCGGAGCCGGCCGGACCGAACCCCGATCGGGCCGGTAGCCCATGGAGGCCCGGCTCTCTCTATAACGGGATGATCGATCCGCTGCTCCCGTACGCCTTTCGGGGGGTCATATGGTACCAGGGGGAGTCGAACACCGACGAGCCGGAGCACTATCACGCGCTGTTCGCCGCCATGATCCAGGGCTGGAGGGCGCATATCGGCGAGGGAAATCTGCCGTTCTTTTGGGTCCAGCTTCCGGGCTACGCCGCCGCAGGCGACGCCTCCCGCGTATCCTGGGCGCGGCTCCGGGAGGCGCAGGAACAGACGCTCGATCTACCCGACACCGGCGAGGTCGTGACGCTCGACCTCGGCGATGGGTCGAACATCCATCCGCGGGACAAGCAAGAGGTCGGACGGCGCCTGGCCCTTCTCGCCAAGGCGCTGGTGTACGGGATCCGTGTGGACTGGTCGGGCCCCGTATTCGACCATGCGGTGCGCGAAGGCGGCGCGGTGCGGGTCTACTTCCATTTCGCCGACGCGGGCCTCACTGCCGGAGCCAGGCCGCTCCAGTCATTCGAGCTGGCGGGGCCGGACGGGCGGTTTTATCCGGCGTCGGCCTCAATCACGGGTTCGACTGTCGTCGTCCGCTCCCCGAACGTGCCGGCGCCGACGGCGATCCGGTACGCCTGGCGGGATGCTCCGGACGCCAATCTTTTCAACGGCGCCGGGCTCCCCGCGGCGCCCTTCCGGGCGCGCGTGGATTAGCCCAGCCCCGAGGGAGCTTCCCGCTTCGATCTCAATCGGCGGGGCAAGCCCGACTCGCAACGCGGCGTAGTAGCGGCAGCCCGAGCGGAAGGGCTGCTCGACCACGGTTCGCATCGATCGAAGGCACCGCTAAAGCGCGCGTCAGGATCTGCCTCAGTCCATGACGCGTGCGGGCAGATTCCTCGAATTCCCAAACTCATTGCGATCAGGTCAAGTTTCCCGGCGGCGGGTCTGAGGCGAAGCCTCATTAGTGGTTGGGCAGGTCGTAGAACTCCAGGAGCGTCTCCCCGGTCTCGCCGCTCGAGCCGGTGACCTGCGCGGTGTAGGCGCCCGGCGGCAGCGTCACAAGCATGGCGCAATCGATGCTATTGGAATCGAGCGGGAACGCGCCGTAGGCGCCGAATTCCGAATTATCGGTGACAAGCGTCGCTGTGTAGGGGAACGCGACGGTGCCGGGGGGGGCGACGGACAGATTCGCGGCGGGGTTGCTGCCCCAACCCGTATCCGACGCAAGCAGGTTCGCGCCCGAATAAAGCGTGAGGATCGGGTTGTAGAGGAACCCGGGCACACCGAACGTTTCCAACGACGGCCCCACCGCCCGGATAAGGATCGTCCGGGACTGCGTTCCGCCGATCACGAAGCCCCCGATGGCCGGCGGAACGTCGGTCCCCACGTTGAGCATCCCGGAAAGATTCGTGAGCCGGGACGACGTCGAGGCATACGGATCCTCGTCCGCATCGTAGACTTCCGCCAGAATTTCGCCGGAGTTTCCCGATCCGGTCGAAATCTTCATTGTATAGCTGCCGGGGAGCAGCGTAGTCACGATGGCCGAATCGGAGCTGGCTGGCTGAAGCGAAAAGGCGCCCACCCGGGCAAAGGTCTTCGCGATTTCGGAGGTGTCGTCCCAGGCCTTGACCTGAATGATCGCCCGCTGGTTGTGGTCGTATAGGGTTAACACCGGCTCATCCAAGCCGTCGGTCACGCCGAAACTGGAAAGGCCCTGCCCCACGGCGCGGAGGAGGACCGTTTTGGGCTGGGTTCCACCGATGACGAATCCGTCGGTCACGGGCGTGCCGACGTATACGGTGGACCGCGCGGAAAGATTCATGAGCTGGGCGTCGCGCTTTGCCGAGGGCGGGGTCGACGGAGGATTGGCGACCGTGAAGTCCACGGTCGCGGTGTTGGTGCCCGCACCGTTCGTCATCGTGATCGTCGCGATATAGGGGGTGCTGCTAGCCGCCGCCGTCACCGTGCCGGAGATCGCGCCGGTCCCGAAGTTGATGGTGAGCCCCGGTGGCAGGCCGGTGGCGGAGAAGTACGTCGGGTAATTGGTCGCGCCGATCGCGTCGTAAAAATACATCCCGCTGACAGCCGTGATCGTGGGCGAAGTCGCCAGGATCGGCGGCGGGTACAGCGCCTGGGTCATGCTCATGGCGCCCGTCGCGACAGAGCCGCCCCCGATCGGCGCCGCAAGGGTGCGCACGAACGTCGCGCCGCTTTCGAGCTGGTTCTCAATCCCGGTGAGCATCCAGGTGTTGCTGAGGTCGGTGGCGCGAGTGGCGCCGCCGATCGTCGTCCAGTTCGTGAGATCGGACGAAATTTGGAAGATCACGCTCTGGAATTCCGGCGCCTGGCCCGTGGCGCTATAGGTCAGCGTGTTGAAATCGTCGTTCAGGCTGATCGATTGGGCCATTTCGCCAGTGGCAGCAACGCGGGCGAGTCCGGTCCGCTGGAGCCCGCCGACCTGGCCGAAGGATCCGCCGAGATAGACCTGGCCCGTGGGGCTGACGGCCAAGGCGGTCACCGGGCCGTCCGCGTCGGGATCGAACTGCGCATCCACCCCGAGCGAAGGGGCCGATCCGGGCGAACTTTGGCTCCATACGAGCCGGGCGGCGTGGTTGCGGGCGATCCCGCCCACGCTCGTGAAATCTCCGCCGATCAGGATCGAATCCCAATTGCCCGACGCGCCGGGAAAGACGGGAGAGTCGTTCTGGAGGACGATGGCGCGCACGGTTCCGTTGACGACTGCGTTCAGGCGGTTGTCCAAGGCGCCCGAGCTGGTCAGCTTGGCGAGATGGGCCGATCCGCTTCCGGCGATCGCGGTGAACGAACCACCGACGACGACGCCGTCGTCCGGCAGCATCGCGAGGGCGAGGACCTCCCCGTTCGGGGCCGGATTGAAGCTCGAGTCGAGCGTGCCGTCGGCGTTAAGCCGGGCGAGATTGGGTTCGGTGACGCCGTCCACCGTTCCGAAACTGCCGCCGATCACAATCCCGCTTGCCGCCGCGTCGGACGATGCTGAGGAGCCCGGCGCGGCGACCGGAAGAGCCAGGGTCATCACCGGGCCGTCGGTGGAGGCGTTGAACGATGTGTCGATGCTGCCGTCCTGGTTGATCCGCGCGAGATTTGCGTGGGCTTTGCCATCCACGGTGCTGAAGGCTCCGCCGATCACCAAACGGCCGTCGGGATCTATCAACATCGCGTACACCGGGCCGTCGATCGTCGGCTCGAAACCCGTGTCGATGCTGCCGTCATACCCGAGCCGCGCGAGATTCGGCTGTTCTCCCCCGCCGATATTATTGAACTGGCCGCCCACGTAGGTCGAGGTGCCGTTCGCGACGACCGCCATGGTGTAGACGGGCCCGTCCGCATTGCCGACGAACTGATCCGTGCTCCCGTCGGTCCAGAACCGGGCGATGTTCGTCGCGAAGGTTCCGCCGATGTTCGAGAAGCTGCCAGCCACGAGGATGCGCCCCTCCGGCTCATAAGCGAAGGCGTTCACCGAGCCGCCGAGCTCGGCCGAAATCGCGAACGCGGTGTTCAGCGATCCGTCGGCGTTGAATTCCGCAACGTGATATTCCGGCGTCGCAATCCCGGCGTCGGTGATCGCCGTGAAGGCGCCGCCTACCAGCATCGAGTTGTCGCTTCCCATGACGATTGCCGTCGCAGGGCCGTTCGCCTGGGCGTTGAGGGACTGGTCGAGCACGCCGCTTGGGCTGAGTCGCGCGATGAAAGGCTGCCTGCCCCCGCCGATGTTCTGGAAGCGGCCGCCCACCCCGATGTCGCCGTCCTGGCCGTTGCTGGAGGCGGCCGCGATGATGAGCACCTCGCCGTCCGGGTTCGGGTTGAAGGTCGTGTCGAGCGTGCCGTCGGCGTTCAGCCGCGCGAGCTGGTTGCGCTCGGTGCTCGTGTAGAGGTAGCCTCCCACGGTTGTCTGGGTCGGGGGAACGGCGACGGCCGTGCTGTAGGCGGTGAACGGGCCGGTGACGACATACTTCCCGTCCGCCTGAAGCACAATCTGGTTGACCGACGATCCGGTCGGCGGCGTCGTCGAGCTTGTGGTCGTCGCGCCTGTCGTGAACGTGGCGCCGGTCGTGAAATACGGCGCGAAGGTCGTATCGTCGGCGGCGTTCTTCGAGGAGACGCGCGCGATGCCTTGGGCGAGGCTCTCGATCCCCGTGCTGATCGGCGTCAGATCCCCGAACACGCCCGCGAACACCACCCAGTTCTTGTCGGGCTGGTAGACGATCGAGACCACCGGCCCAGTCGGATTCGGCTCAAAGGTGGTGTCGAGCGTGCCGTCGGCGTTCAGCCGCGCCATGTAGTAAAGGTCGGTCGTCGTCATCGTCGTGCCGCTGTTTGCCGGGATGTCGCGGCCCGGCGTGAATGAGAAAAAGTCTCCTCCGATCAGGGCCGCGTTGTTCTGGTCGGTTTCGACTGCGATCGCGGCGACCGGTCCGTCCAGGCCGGGATCGTAGGTCTGGTCCACGGTCCCGTCAGGATTCAGCCGCGCGATGAAGGGGGACGTCACCAGCGTGTTGCCGGTCGTGATCACGTGCTGAAAATCCCCGCCTATCAGGATGTCGCCGTCGGACTGCAGCGCGATCGCCATGACCGCGCCGTCCGGCTGCGGCGCATGAAAACTGGTGTCCACGCTCCCGTCGGCGTTGAGCCGGGCGAGGTTCGCGATCGTGGCGCCGCCCACGCTCGTGAACGTGCCGCCAATCAGGATCTTGCCATTGGCGTCCTTCACCATCACGGCGACTCCGCCATAAGCGTTCGGATCGAAGGTCGCGTCCAGCGTGCCGGTTTCATCGACCCGGGCGAGGCCGGAGCGCGGCACTCCGGTCGTTTCGTGGAAGTTTTGGAACTCCGTGAAGGAGCCGCCGAGGATGATCGAGCCGTCCGGCTGCACGGCGAGGGCGTCCACGTCGGAATTGGGATTGGGGTCGAACGTCGTGTCGATGGATCCGTCCGGGTTGATTCGGATGACCGAAGACTGGACTGCGCTCCCACCGTTAAGAGAACCCTCGGGCTCAATTTCGACCAGGAAATTGGCGGTGCCGGTACCGGAGGAGTTGGTCGCGCTGATGAGGACGTTCGAGGTCCCGACCGTGCTGGGCGTGCCGCTGATCAGGCCCGTGGCCGGATCGACCGATAAGCCGTCCGGCAGATTCTCCGCGGCGTACGTGCTTGAGCCGTTCGTGCCCGTCGCCGTGATGGAGTAGCTGAAGGTCGCGCCGACAGCGCCGATCAGGAACGTCGCACTGCTTATCGACGGGGCGGATCCGCTCGTGGCGGCGACGACGATGGTCAGCGTAGCCGAACCCGTGCCAGTGGCGTTGGTCGCCTCGACCGTGACTGTGGATGATCCCGCGGTCGTCGGCTGGCCGCTGATGATGCCCGTGCCGGTGTCCATGTTGAGGCCGTCCGGCAGTCCGGTCTCCGAGTAGCTGGTCGGCAAATTTGTTGCGGCAACGGCGTAGTCGAAGCTTTGGCCCACAGTGGTATTGACCGTCCCGCCGGTCACGACGGGGGTGACCGAGCTGGAGCCTGTCGAACCGCTGGCCGTGGTCGGGATTCCGCTGGAGCTGATTTCCCCATAGCTGCCGCAGACGATGAGCTGCCCGCTGGGGAGGACCAGGACCGACTTGAGCGCTGAAGTGCCCTCGGCCTCGAACGTGCTGTCGTAGCTGCCATCGGGGTTCAGCCGCGCCAGGTAATTGGTCTCATCCGGCCCAACGCTGTTGTTCGCGAGGTATCCTGGCTCCAGGGTCGTGAACTGCCCCACGATCACGATCTGGCTGTTCTGCATCACCCCAATGCCGTTGACGGTGCTGTTCGGAGTCGGGTCGAAGGCAAGGTCGAGCTGGTACGGGGAACCGACTTCGGCGTCGGCGTCGCCCGTGGCCGTCGGGATGAGCCGGGCGAGATACGGAATGGCGGTCGTCACCGCCGCCGATCCCTGGCCGACCGTCACGGACTGGAACGCCCCTCCGATGAGGATGTCGTTGCTGTGATCGAGGACGATGGAGTCGGCTTGCGCGCCAATCGAGACGTTGAAAGTCGGGTCGAGGGTTCCGTCGGCATTCAGGCGGGCCAGATGGGTGGCCTGCAGGGCGTTGGGGGTGTTCGTCGTGGCGTCGAAATTGCCGCCGATGAGGATCTGCCCGTTCGGAAGGACGCAAATGGCCGTCACCGCGCCGTCGACCCGGCCGGCCAGGATGGGGGCGAAACCGGTGTCGAGCGTCCCATCGGTGTTGAAACGCGCCAGGTAGCATCCGGCCTGCCCAGGCACGCTTCCCCTCACGGCGAAGGTTCCGCCCACCAGAATTTTCCCGTCGCCCTGGAGAGCCACCGCGTCAATCTGGGCGCCGATCGAGTTGCTGATGGGGTTCACCAAAGCCGGTGGTGCGAACGTCGTGTCCACGGAGCCGTCGGGATTGATCCTGGCCAATCCGTTGGCCGGAACTGGGTTACCCTCGCCGTTGGGCTGGATTGCGGTGAACTCCCCTCCGATCACGATCTTTTCGTCTTTCGGTTGGATCGCCACGGCAGTGACGGTGCCGGTCACCATCGGATTGAAGCCGTCGGCGGCCGTGGGCACGCCCGTCTGGGCACGCGCCGAGGCGCCCATCCAGACGAACGACAGGCAGAATACCGAGCAGAAACTGCGCCGTAGCGCGCTGGGGAGCGGAGGGAATGACATGCAGGAGTTGAATCTGCTTACAGGTAACTCTGGGAAAATCAATGCCGGCGCGAAAGGGCCGGTTAGTGACGCGCCCTACTCGGATGTTCCGAAAGAAAAGGCCCGCGACGCAAGCGTCGCGGGCCGTGGTTTGCCTGCGGATCCCAAAGGCCGGCCGCCGGGCGGCGGGGTCGGCCAAACCGCTCAGAAGTGATAGTTCACGCCAATCTGGTTCATGACGTTGTGGTGCTCGTCGATCTGCGGCGTGTACGAAACGCTCCAATGCCGGACGATTCGGTACGTCGCCGCGACCCCGTAGTTCCAATCGTGCGAGTACCGGTGGATTTCCTGATAAGCGGCAAACGGCGTCAGCACGAAATGCGGCGCGAGCTGCAGCTCGGCCCCGACGCTCCCGATGTAATCGAACCGCGACGCATGATCCGCGTAAACGACGCCGGCCGAGGTCAGGTCCGCCTCCCGATCCCAATCGAAGCCGGCG
>JBOHXF010000328.1:0-7628 GCA_050737455.1 Opitutaceae bacterium
TCCTCCGCCTCGGGCAGGACCGCCACCGTCACCGTTGAGGTGTGGATGCGGCCGTTCGCCTCCGTCACCGGCACGCGCTGCACGCGGTGCACGCCGCTTTCGAACTTGAGCTGCTTGTAAACGTCGGTCCCGCTGACGAGAAAGATGGCCTCCTTGAAGCCCCCGCGCTCGGAGGCGCTGGTGCTCATCGGCTGCACCTTCCAGCCCCTCGCGTCGGCGTATTTCTGGTACATCCGGCACATCTCGCCGGCGAACAGGGCCGCCTCCTCCCCGCCCGTGCCCGCTCGTATCTCCACCACGGTGTTCCGGGAATCCGTCGGATCGGGCGGCACCATCGCGAGGAGGACGGCTTCCCGCAGCGCCCGCCGGCGGCGGTCCAGCTCCGCCAGCTCCGCCTGCGCCAGCTCCCGCAGGGCGGCGTCGGGCCCCGCGTCCCGCGCCATCGTCCGGGCCTCCGCCTCCTCGCGCTCGAGGCGGCCCAGCGCCTCGTGATCGGCATTCATCTGCTGGAGCTTCTGGTGCTCGCGCGTCACCTCGGCCGCCCGGCGCGGATTGCCGTAGAACGACGGCTCCGCCATCTGCGCCGCGAGTTCGTCGAGGCGCCGGCGAAACGGCGCGATATCGGGTAATTCGTCCACGGAAGCCGCCGACGTTACGGAACAAGGGGCCCATGGTTCAATCGCGATCGGGCGATTGTGAACTTTCGTCCGGCAACGGGCGTGCGCTCGCCTTTCGAGCGTTCGCGTCCATGGGATGGGAGTGGATGACAAAAACGCGACCTATCCGGGAGTCGTCCGAATGGAGATGCCGCGAAATCAACTCTCACGCCTCAAATGGGCAAAGACGAGTTGCCTCCCGGTCATGCGTCCGCTGCGTGATGAAAGCTCGATAATGCGTGGACGGCGCCGCCTCGATCGTCCAAACCAGCTTGGCACGGCGACCACATGAAATTCCGCCAAAGCTCAAGCAACGTCGCCGGTGGCCAAGGAGCAAAAACTTGCGGCGACGGGCCTTCGGGTCCGTCTCGGACCCGGGCATCCGGAATCCGGTGGCTGCTTCGCGGCGTCTTCGCCGCGGCGCTGGCGATTGCCGCCGCATTCGCCTTTAGCCGGCGCATTCCGGCCCCGAGCTATCCTTTTCGCCTCACCGCCGTTTTCGACGCCGGCAAACCGGGACGGAGCGATCCGCTCGTCGTCTCCGGTGCGCCGGGCGACGCGGACTTCCTGTACGTGAGGTTCGTGACTCCGGAGACGGCCGTCTTCGGATACGATAGCTGGGGCTTCGGCGGCCCCGTCTCCGCGCCCGTCCGGATCGCACCCGGAATCCCGCACCGTCTTGTCATCGAGGCCCCGATGATGACCGGGACGATCCCCGGCTTCGCCGGTGCGCGGACCGCGCGGCTGCGCGTGACGTTCGATGGGGCGGTCGTGCTACGGGCCGGGAAGGTCCAAGCGCACGCCCGCGAGCCACAGGATTTCTTCGTCGGCTGGAACCCGGACGGCGGCACCTCGTGCGGCGCGCGGTTCCATGGCCGGCTCGAACGCCCCGACGGCAAGCCGGTCCGCGGACCGTCCCGGGTGGCCGCCGGCCTGCCGCGGATTGTGGACGTGTGGACCGCCAGCGTGGTTCGGTTCTGGCTCGTGCTGCTGGGGATCGCCCTTTTGGCCTTGCTCTGCGACCGGACGCTCGCGTGGGCGGTTCGGGATCGCGGGAGAGTGGAGGGCGGCGCATGGGCTCGGCATCGGTGGTTCTTCGCAGCGGCGCTCGTGTGCGGGGCGGCGTTCGCCTATTTCGTCACCGAGGGAACCGGAAGCCTGTTTTATCCGGAGTCGTTCGGCGACTTTTATGACTACCAGGCGGCCGGCCTTCTGCACGGACGGCTCGACGTTCCCCGCGGTGCCATCAGCGTCGAAGCTTTCCTCGTGCGGGGGAAGGCGTACGGCTACTTCGGCCCGACTCCCGCCCTCATGCGGATCCCGTTCGTCCTCGGCGGGTGGGAGTTCGGGCGGCTCAGCCGCGCCTTCATGCTTGCGGAATTTCTCGGCTGCCTCGGGTTCGCCTATCTCATTCTGCGCCGCGCGGCGCGCCTCGTGCGGGGCCCGAATGCCGAGCCCGGCCCAGCCGCGGTGCTGGTGCTGTGCGCGAACACCGGCCTCGGCTCGACCCTCCTGTTTCTCGGCAGCCGCGCGTACATTTACCATGAGGCGATTCTCTGCGGGGCCGCTTTCGCCCTAGCCTCCGGCTATTTCGCGCTGGAGTACCTCTCCGCGCCGACCGGCCGGAGGTGGCTGGCCGCCTGGATTTGCGGACTACTGTCGATCAATGCCCGCCCCTCAGTGGGCCTCTTCGCCTTGGGATTCCTCGCCGTCGTCACGTTCGAGGGACTCGTTCGGCGCCGGCCGCGGCCCCCGGCGCTTCGCCGTTTGGCCTTATGCGGCCTCTGCGCGGCCGGCGTCCTCTCCGTCAACGCCGTGAGCTACCTGAAATTCCGGACGTTCGATTCCATGCCGCTCAAGTACAACGTGCAATATGGACCCGCCCGGCTCGCCCGGATCGGCGAGGCGAAGTTCCATCTGAGCAATGCCCCCTGCGATCTCGACGGCTACCTGTGGGGCGTGCATTTCCGGATCGATTCCCATTTTCCGTTCCTCACCGCAGGCCGTCCCGCCATTGCGGACTATCCGCGCGCGAAAATGGACCTCATCGAACCGATCGTTGGGATACCCTATGCGATGACGGGTTTATTCCTGTTGGCCCTTGGATCGCTCTACGCGGCCGTGAAGATCTCCTCGCTCCGCCGGCCGATCCTCCTCGGGTGGATCGCGGTGATCCCATTGGCGCTCGGCCTGTTCACGGCGATGGCCATGTCCCACCGCTACACCGCGGATTTCGTTCCGTTCCTTGTGCTGGTGTCGACGTTCGCGCTGGCCGCTTTCGAAACCCACCTTCTGGGCTCCGGAGTCCGGACAGCACTCGCGCTGGCGACCGTTTGGTCGATTTTCGCGACCTCGGCACTCACCTTTCGTGCTCAAGGCCAGTTGATCTGGGGGGAACCCCCGGAAGCGGCGGCCCGGTATCGCGATCTGAAGGCCCGCGTCGACGGATGGCTGGAGCCCGGACGGGCTCGCCACCCCGAGCGGCACCCGCAAAAGACTGGCCTGTAACCTCCCATCCGCATCTAATGACCGGCCGATGGCCACGCCGCTCTTCACCCAGAACATCGTCGCCTGCATCTGGGATTTCGACAAGACGCTCGTCCCGGATTACATGCAGCGCCCGCTTTTCCGACGTTACGGCATCGACGAGCCCACGTTCTGGGCGGAGACGAACGCTTTGGTCGAGCACTACCACCGCCGGGGATACCGCCTGGCTCCGGAAATCGGCTACCTGAACCATCTTCTTACGTATGTCCTCGCCGGCAGGATGCCGGGGCTGAACAACAAAATCCTCGCCGAACTCGGAGCCGAGATCCGGTTCTATTCCGGCCTGCCGGAATTTTTTCGGAAATCCAAGGACTGGGTCTCGGAGCGGCCGGAATTCCTCAAGCACGAGATCCAGCTCGAGCACTACATCGTGAGCACGGGCATCGCGCCCATGATCCGCGGCAGCGCCGTGGCGGACCACGTGGACGGCATCTGGGCCTGCGAATTCATCGAAAATCCGCTGCAGCCAGGATTCCTGGAACAGCGGGAACTGGCGCTTTCGGCCGAGGCCGAGATCGCCCAGATCGGGATGGTCATGGACAACACCACCAAGACCCGGGCGCTGTTCGAGATCAACAAGGGCACGAACAAGAATCCGGGCCTGGACGTCAACGCGAACATCCGGGCCGAGGACCGGCGCATCCCGTTCCAGAACATGATCTACATCGCCGACGGCCCCAGCGACATTCCGAGCTTCTCGGTCGTCAAGCACAACGGCGGCCGAGCCTATGCGGTGTACAATCCCGAAAAATCCGAGGAGTTCGCGCAGAACGACCAGCTCCGCTCCGTCGGCCGCATCGATCACTACGGGGCGGCCGACTACACGCCGGGCAGCAACACCACGCTCTGGCTGAAGCTCCACGTCCAGGAGATCTGCGGCCGGATCGTGGCCGACCGGGAGGCCGCGGTGGCACAGCGCACCGGACGCCCGCCCCGCCATCTCAGCCCGGTTCCCGCCGCGGACGCGGGCGCCCCCGTACCGAAGCAGCAATCCTTCCTGTAAAGAAGCGCCCATCGCCTAACGCTCCGCGCGTGTGCGAGGCTCGCGGCCAGGGCGCTTCCGGCCGGCCCGTCGTCGGGTGTGCGCATCCCGCACCCTTGGACGAACCGGCGCGGGGAATCTCCATCGCGGCAAGGCCTGGCGGCTGCATGGATCTTCTTCTTCGGCGGAGGAAATATCCTCCGGTTCATGACTGAATGACATTCGCACCGACGCCGTTGGACGGCCAGCCGGCGGATTCTCGAAAGGCCGGGACGCCGCCCACGTTGGGGGCTTGCTACTATCCGGACGTGAATCCAGCGCCGATGTTCGTGGCGGCAGCCCTGGCCTTGATCGCCCCCGCCCTCGCCTTCGCGGGCGATCCGGCTCCGACCCAGTCAATCACGCCCGACGGCAATCGGTACCGGACGCCCATACCCGTCAACGACCCCTTCCCGGACGGCGTTTATGGCGCGGATCACGGCGGAAGCTCCCTGGCGCTCGCCCATCCCTATGCCGGACCGTTCGGATACACCGACCGCTCCCGAGGGCAGTTCGTCTACACCGTCGCGCCGTTCCTGCCCCGCAATTCCGAAGGCGTTTTCGGCCTGGACGTGTGGCTGGAGCAGGAGGACGCGGCGGGAAACTGGGGCCCGGCCGGCTTGAACGCCGGCGTGTGCGACGCCGGGGTTATCTATCAGCCCGTGAACACGCCGAACCCGGGGCCAAGTCCGTCGTACCGGTTCACCTGGACGTACGATGCCGTGGCGCTGCCTCCCAACACCTCGTTTCGCGTGTTCGCCTATGTCTACATTTTCAACCAGGGTGGCGGCACGCAGGGCGATTTTCCCATCGAAAGCGAGACGGCGGCGATCGGCACGGGCATGCCGGCCGATCCCCCGCGCATCGCCTGGACCGCGTCCGCCGGCGCGGTGAATCCGGCGCAGGTCGCCGCCGGGGAGACCTACATCGTCTCGGCCGACGCGCAGGAGGACGACGGCGACCTGATCGCGGTGAGCATCGACAAGAACGGCCAGCCCTTCGCCTATGCGGGAGGCGGCAACGGCTATTCCGGCAACTCCCAGAATCCGTCGAGCGATCCGGCCGGCTCGGTCATCACCTACACCGCCTGGGCGGCCAACGCGGACGGCGAACGTTCGCCAACCCTCACCTGGACCGTGTCCGTTATCGGCAAATCCAATCAGGCGCCGGTCGCTTCGACCGACGTCACCCTGCCCTTCTACTCGGAGCCCTTCACGCCGCCCACCTCCGGCGGCTCCGGCACCGGCGGCTGGCAGTTCTGCGTGGTGAATGCCACCAACTGGGACGGCGGCGCCTCGGTGTATACCGGAACCAATCTCGGGCCAAGTCCGGGCAATTCCCCCGGCGCCCGGTGGGCGCCCAACTGGTCCCCGCCCCATCCCGGTCCCTTCATCTTCTGGGTGGCCCGGGACGAGGACTCCGGCTACAATCCCTCGGCAGCCGAGGGACCGTATACCCTCACCGTCACGCCGGTCTCGCCGGTCGGAGCCTTCGACACGGTTTCGCCGGCCAGCTTGGCCGCCGGCGCCGAGCTCGCCGGCTCGGGCTGGGCGGCCGACGCGCAGATGGGGGCGCCCCTGTCGTCGGTCCAGGTTCTGATCGACGGCGGCTCAGAAGGATCGTTCACGGCGGTCCCCGGCGGAAGCCGGCCGGACGTGCAGGCCGCCAACATCACGTGGGGCGCATGGTCGCCGAAGGACCTCACCGACTCCGGATGGTCCTTCGAATGGACTGTCCCCGAGCTTGCGCCTGGTGTCCATACGGCCACGGCCGTGGCCACCGATGCCGTTTATAACGTGTCGGCCACATTGGGCACTCAAAGCTTCGTCGTCGAACCGCTTCCGCCCCCGCCTCCACCGCCGCCCGCACCCACCCTCCCGCCCCCCGCCCCCTCTGGAGGCTCGTCGTCGGGTTCGAATCCCCCTGCCCAATCGCCCTCTTCCGGTTCCGGATCGTCGGGATCCGGCTCGCCCTCTCCCCCTTCCGCTGAGATCCTCCGCGTCCGATGGGCGGGCAGCCCCTCGTTCCTCTGGACCGATCCCTCCGGCCTCGCGCAAACGCCCTGGCCGGTCTTGACCGGGCCGCAACCCCTCGATCCAGCCGCCGGCAACGTCGCCCTGCCCCAGCCACCGACGCCCGGACCGGCTCCCTGATCGTCGCGTAGGCACTTGAGCGCGAGCAGAGGGTCGCGCACAAACCCCTGGCGCCCGGGCCGCGCCTTGATCGCCGCGAGGGGCAGAATCCGCCGCCATCGAACCAGCCGCCTGCACGCGGACCGGCTCCTCGATCGTCCCGCCGCTTGTAGCCACGACCGCCGTGTGCTACCGCTTTGAGTTCGTCATTCCGCCCCAAATCCGTCTCCCATATCCGAAGCCCGCGGAAGCGCCCATGTACCACACGATTCTCCTCACGCTCGACGGAAAGCCCACGGACCGGGCCATCATCGAGCACATCAAGGAGCTCGCCTCCTTGGCCGGGAGCCGCGTGGTTCTGCTGCACGTGGCGGACGGCTGGGCGGCGAGGACCTATGGGTCTGACGCGATGAGCGCGGAGATCGCCGAGGACACCGCGTATCTCGCCCGCATTCGGGCGGAATTCCATGCCGCGGGCATCGTGGCCGAAACGGAGCTCGCTTACGGCGATCCCGGCTCGGAAATCGTCCGGTGGATCCGGCGGAAAGGCTGCGATCTTGTGGCCATGAGCACCCACGGCCACCGGTTCGTCGCGGACCTGTTTCTCGGTTCCGCCTCCCGGAGCGTCCGCCACAGGATCTCCGTGCCAATCCTGCTGATCAAGGCGAAGGGCCGAGGTTGAAAAGTCGGCGGGCGTGACTGTGAAGCAATTGCATTCCATCGGAAAGCAACCCCGCTCCCGGGCATTTCAGAAATCGATTTTGTCGGTGTCTGGGTTCGGATCGCTTCTCCGGGAGGGGGTCCTTTCGGTTATGCGCCGCCAAATCTGACCGGCTTCGCCGATCAATTTTTTTCGGCAGGACCCCTTTACAAGAGCTTCTCAAGGACGCCCAGGGCGGCCTTCGTCGCCACGGCATACGTGAAGCGCCCGTCGGACCAGACGGCGGCGCTGCCGTCCGAGGCCCCCATCCGGAAGGGAGCGAACCTCGCCCCGCGCCTTCCCGGAAGCACGTAGAGATGGAACCAGGTCCCGTTCCGCTCGAAGCACAATTCGAGGACCTCGCGGCCGCGGAAGCGCAGCGCCCGGCAGCCGGAGGCGCGCATCCGCGCGATGTTCACCGGCGGCGCGGTCTTGTCGAGCGGCGCCCGCTCGGTCGCCATCCACGCCCGCATGGTCGGATCCGGATCGTCCTTGTGGCCTCCGGCCCATACGTCGGCCAGGGCGTATCGCGCGAACTGTGACGCATCCGGGGGGGCGGCGCGCCTCCACCA
>JBOHXF010000329.1:0-4470 GCA_050737455.1 Opitutaceae bacterium
CGTTATCGGTCCGAACGGCGCGGGCAAATCGACCTTCTTCGACCTGCTGACCGGGCGGACGAAGCCGGACTCCGGAACCATCGAGTATTTTCGGAAGGTGACCGCCGCCGGGGCCCTCCCCAGTGCCACCGAGGAGCGGATCGACCTGACGGCGCTTAACGAGTACCGGATCAACCGTCTCGGCATCGGCCGAAAATTCCAAACGCCGTCGGTGTACCTGGAGCACACCGTGTTCGAGAACCTGATGCTGTCGCTCAAGGGCGGCCGCGGGGTCTTCGCCGCCCTGTTCCACCGGACGAGCCCGGCGGAACGCCGCCGGATCGACGAGCTGCTGGAGCTCGTCCGGCTGCCGGGCAAGCGGGACAGGCCCGCGGGGGAACTGGCCCATGGCGAGAAGCAATGGCTCGAAATCGGCATGCTGCTCGCGCAGGACCCGGAGATCCTTCTGGTGGACGAGCCGGCCGCCGGGATGACCGACGAGGAGACGCGCCGCACGGGAGAACTGCTGATCTCGCTGGCGGGGCGCCGCAGCCTCATCGTCGTCGAGCACGACATGGCGTTTGTCCGGCAGATCGCGCGGGCCGGGGAGGTCACGGTGCTGCATCAGGGGAGCGTGCTGTGCGAGGGCTCCTTCGAGCAGGTCCAGGCGAATCCCCGGGTTCGCGAGGTTTACCTGGGGCGGGGAAAGGCTGCGGCATGAGCGCGCTCCTGCGGCTGGACGGGGTGGAGGCCGACATCGGCGGCTCGCGCATCCTCCGGGGCGTCGGCCTGTTGGTCGATCCCGGCGAGGTGGTCTGCCTGATGGGGCGCAACGGAGTGGGAAAGACGACGACCCTGCGGGCGATCATGGGGTTGCGGGCCATCCGGGCGGGGAGCATGGCCTTCGACGGCTCCTCGCTCGCCGGTTTTGGGCCCGCCGAGCGCGCCCAGGCCGGGCTGGGGTACGTTCCGCAGGGCCGCGACATTTTCCCGCACCTGACCGTCGGCGAGAATCTCCGGCTGGGCCTGCTGTTGCACCGGCGCTCCGCAAAGGAGCAGCGCCAGGAACTGGAGCGGGTCCACGAGCTGTTCCCGATCCTGGCAAGCATGGGCTCGCGGAAAGGGGGCGTCCTGAGCGGCGGTCAGCAGCAGCAACTCGCGATCGGCCGGGCCCTCTTGACCCGGCCCCGGCTGCTCCTCCTGGACGAGCCGACCGAAGGCATCCAGCCGTCGATCATCGAGCAGATCGGCGACACCCTCCAGCGGCTCCGGCGGGAGGGCCTGGCCATCCTGCTCGTCGAGCAATTCGTCGATTTCTGCCGGGAGGTAGGCGACCGCTTCTACGCGATGGACCGGGGCACGGTCACCCTCTCGGGCCCGGTTTCCGCCTTGACGGAGGACGTGGTGCGGGAGCATTTGCAGGTTTAGCCCGTGTTTTCCGGGAAAACCGACCCGAGCTTCGACCCCTTTCATGCCGCTATCCATGCAGATCTTACATATTGGCGACGATTCCCATCGGATCGGAAAAACATGGTCGGGCGATCGCCTCCGCTGCGGCTGCGGCCCAGCCTCTTCGCGAAGCGTCCGGATCAGACCCGCCAGGACCGGACCATGCACCTGACCCCGCGCGAGCGCGACAAGTTGATGATCGTGGTGGCGGCCGATCTCGCCCGGCGCCGACACGCGCGCGGCCTGCGTCTGAACCATCCGGAAGCGGTGGCGCTGATCACGCACGAGATCATCGAGGGCGCCCGCGACGGCCGGACGGTTGCGGAGCTCATGAGCTTCGGGACGACGGTGCTGGCGCGCGGCGACGTCATGGACGGCGTGCCCGAGATGATCCACGAAGTCCAGGTGGAGGCCACGTTTCCGGACGGCACGAAGCTGGTCACGGTCCATCATCCGATCCGCTGACCTTCGGACCCCACTTCCCATGATCCCCGGCGAAATCATCGTCGATCCGCGGGCCCCGCCGCTCGCGGCGAACACCGGGCTCGAGACCCGCGCGCTCGTGGTGACCAATTCGGGCGACCGCCCGGTGCAGGTGGGTTCCCATTTCCACTTTTTCGAGACGAACGCCGCCCTGCGCTTCGATCGCGCCGCGGCGCGGGGCTTTCGCCTGGACATACCTGCGGGGACGGCCGTCCGCTTCGAGGCGGGCGACACGCGGCGCGTGGCGCTCGTGGCCTTCGCCGGCCGGCGCGAGGTGTACGGATTCAACGGCCGGATCAACGGGCCCCTCTGATTCCCGCGATGGCCTCGATCACCCGCCGCCAGCACGCCGAGATGTTCGGCCCCACCGCGGGGGACCGCATCCGCCTGGCGGACACCGACCTGATCGTCGAGGTCGAGCGCGATCTCATCGCCGAGGGCGGAGGCTATGGCAACGAGGTGAAGTTCGGGGGCGGGAAGGTCATCCGGGACGGGATGGGCCAGTCGTCCACGGCGCTCGGCGCCGAGTCGCTGGACCTCGTGCTGACCAATGCCGTCGTCCTGGACGCCCGGCTCGGGGTCCTCAAGGCCGACCTCGGGATCAAGGACGGACGGATCGTGGGCGTGGGGCACGCCGGCAACCCCGGGATCCAAAACGGGATCGGATCCGCGTTTCCCGATCCCGAATCGGGCCGGCGGGACGCGATGATCATCGGCGCCGCAACGGAGGTGATTTCGGCGGAGGGATGCCTCGTCACGGCCGGCGGGATCGATACGCACATTCACTTCATCTGCCCGCAGCTCATCGACGAGGCCCTGGCGGCCGGGATGACGACGCTCATCGGCGGCGGAACCGGCCCGGCGACCGGGACCTGCGCCACCACCTGCACGCCGGGGCGCTGGAATCTCCACCGGATGCTGGAGGCGGCCGAGGCGTTCCCGATGAACCTCGGCTTCCTGGGCAAGGGCAACTGCTCCACGGCGGAGCCGCTGCGCGAGCAGATCCGGGCGGGCGCCGTGGGGCTCAAGCTGCACGAGGACTGGGGCACCAATCCCGCGACGATCGACGTGTGTCTCGGGGTTGCCGGCGAGTTCGACGTTCAGGTGGCGATCCACACCGACACGCTCAACGAGGCGGGCTTCGTCGAGGAGACGCTGCGGGCGTTCCAGGGGCGCGCGATCCACGCGTACCACTCCGAGGGGGCCGGCGGCGGGCACGCGCCGGACATCATCCGGGTCTGCGGGGAGGCGAACGTTCTGCCGTCCTCCACGAATCCGACGCGGCCCTACACCGTGAACACGATCGACGAGCACCTCGACATGCTGATGGTCTGCCATCATCTCGACGGGAAGATTCCCGAGGATGTCGCGTTCGCCGAATCGCGCATCCGGCCGGAAACGATCGCGGCCGAGGACTGCCTCCACGATCTTGGCGCCATTTCGATGATGTCCTCGGACAGCCAGGCGATGGGGCGCATCGGCGAGGTGGTCCTGCGGACCTGGCAGACGGCGCACAAGATGAAGGTCCAGTTCGGGCGGCTGGACGGGCCGGCGCATCCGGCGGCGGACAATTTTCGGGCGCTGCGCTACGTCGCCAAATACACGATCAATCCGGCCATCACCCATGGGATCGCGCATCTCGTCGGGTCCGTCGAGGTGGGGAAGCTGGCGGATCTCGTCGTGTTCAAGCCGGAGTTCTTCGGCGTGAAGCCCGAGCTCGTCCTGAAAGGCGGCTTCATCGCCATGGCCAACATGGGAGACCCGAACGCCTCGATCCCGACGCCGCAGCCCGCCTATTACCGCCCGCAGTTCGCGGCGTTTGGGCGGGCGCGCGCGTCGAGCTGCGTCACGTTCGTGAGCGAGGCCGGCCTGAGGTCCGGCGGCCTGGAGGAGCTCGGCCTCCGCCGCCGGCTGGAGCCGGTGCGCCGCTGCCGCAGCATCGGCAAAAAGGACATGGTGCTCAACGACGCGCTGCCCCGGATCGAGGTCGATCCGGAAACCTACACCGTGAAGGCCGACGGCCGGACATTGCGTTGCGAGCCGGCGAAGGTGCTCCCGCTGGCGCAGCGGTATTTTCTGTTCTGACAGGCTCCTGAAATGCGACGCCGTTCCATCTGCCCATTCACAACTCGCTGGAAATCGAATCCACAGTTTGCAAAAGAAATGCGGGGGCTTGGTAAGCATTTCTGCGGCCTGCTAATGTGTCCCAAGTTCCCGAATTCGCGAAATGGGCCAGTCCTCCGCCGGAACGGCATGCTTTGGCGCCAGGCCCTTCAGGATATCCGAGGTTTATAGTGCAAGGATTCCGGACCCATCGCTGAAATTGACGTTTTCCGGTGAATCCGCGCCGATCGACGGCATCGGATCAGCAAGGTATCGGGAATGTGCGGCGGATTCCGGCTACAGACGGCGGAGGTCGCCGGCGAGCCGCGGCAAGGCTGGAGCGGCGAGGCGGCGGATTTCATCCAGACGGTCGCGCAGGGCCACGCTGGTGCCGGCGATCAGGCGGACGAGCCACACGCCGGCCCGCAGCCGGGTGGGAGCGGCTCGGCACTCCGG
>JBOHXF010000330.1:0-9125 GCA_050737455.1 Opitutaceae bacterium
TGCATTCCGGTGGATCCCCGCGACCCGGCCGTGCTGCCCTACCGTCCGGATTGGTTCGCCAGGATGGGAGCCGGCGCGTTGCAGGTTCCGGAGTTGCGGGCGGTCGCGTTCCGGCACCCGGCCTGCGCCCTCGCCCTGCTCACGGCGGACTATGAACGCACCCGTAAGGTCCTGGAACCCGCCTTGGCCGGAGCCGGTGAGGCGGTCTATCATCTGCTCACCTGGAGCGAGGCTCGGGAGGTCGCTTTCGCGGGCAGCCCGAGAACTCCCGACCTCGATCCGGCGATGCGAACGACGCTCATCCAGGATGGTTACTGGGGCTTCCGCCACGCGAGACGCACGGCGGACACCCGGCTGCTGAGCGACGTGGAAACCTGGTGCGGAGATCAAAAACGCCGCTATGGGTCGGCGGCGGCGCTCCACCTGATGCGCCATCCGCGCGAAGCGGTCGGTCCGTACCGCGAGGTCGTCGCCTCCAACCCGTTCTACGCCTACCTGGCGCTGCCGCGGCTGCACCCGCGCGGCCTGCGCGTCGGCGCGTCGGACATCGGTGCGGATCCAAAATGGGCGTGGCACTTCGCCCTGAGCCGTTTTTCCCCCGAACCCGAATCGTTTGTTCCGACCGTCCTGTCGGATCCGGCTTGGGCCGTGGAATACGCATCGGCCCGCGGCTGGCTCGGCGATCCCGCTCGCCGCGCCCGGTTGTCCACCGGCCTGGAGGCCCGCGCAGGTGGACATCCCCTGACCCGCGCCGCGGTCGCGTTACTCAACGCCCGGGTCGTCCTGCCTGCGGCCCTTGCCGCGGGCCAGGCGGCGGAAGCCCGGACGCTCGATGTCCTTGGACGCCAAAAGAACACCTCCATCTGGCGCCCGTCGGAGGAACAATGGGAAAGCGAGGCCTTCCGGCGGATCGTGGGCCCGCCGCGGTTCACCGAACGCGGCTATCCCCGCGGCACCATCGTCGACAGCGCCGATGGCGGCCTCGCCGAAATCAAATCGGGCGGGAGCGCGCTGGTTCCAAGCTATCAGCTCAGGCTTCAGGCGTTCCGTGCGCTCGTGGAGCATCGCTCGCTCCGGATCTATACCAGCCGGCCCGTCTCCGGACGGTTCGCCGACTGGCTCGGTCCCGCCGACGTGAAGATCGAACCGCTTCCCGAACCCTAGGCGCCCGCCGGGTGTTCCTTTTCAACCACGCCGGAATCGCCGGTACCAGACGCCGAAATGCGTCCCGCCGAACCGCCGCCGGAACGCGCCGGCCCCATCCGTTTGGATTATGCGCTTGTCGACCATCGACCAGGGAATCAAGTCTGCGCGGGCAAGCACGGTGCCATCCCTCCAATCACCCGCACGGGCAACGACCGGGGCCAGCCCTTACGCGATCCGGCTGGTCTTGTGCTTGATCGCGGTCGCGATCGGCGTCACCTACGCGAACAGTCTCAATGGGGGTTTTGTCTTCGACGACCTGGGATCCATCCCGGCGAATCCCACGATCCGGCACCTCTGGCCGATTTCGCGGGCCCTGACACCGCCGTCGGGCACGGGCGTGACCGTGGAGGGGCGCCCGATTCTCAATCTCTCCTTCGCGGTCAACTACGCACTCGGGGGGACCGCGGTTCAAGGCTACCATGTCGCCAACCTGGCGATCCATATCCTGGCCTGCCTCCTCTTGTTCGGCATCGTTCGCCGGACCTTGGAAAAATGCGGCGAGGTCCTGCGGAAGGATGCCGTCCCCATCGCCTGCGTCTGCGCCCTGATTTGGGGGCTCCATCCCCTGCAGACCGAATCGGTCACTTACATCGTCCAGCGCGCCGAGTCGCTGATGGGGCTTTTCTTTCTGATGTCGCTCTACAGCGCGATTCGGGCCGATCGGTCCGCCGGTTGGGGATGGCCGGCGCTCTGCGTGATTTCGGCATGCCTGTGCGCGGGCACCAAGGAGGTCGCCGTCGCCTTGCCCGTGATCGTGCTGCTTTACGACCGGACGTTCCTGGCCGGTTCGTTCGCCGAGGCTTGGCGCAAGCACCGGCCCGTGTACCTCGGACTCGCCGCCAGTTGGCTGATCCTGGCGAGCCTGGTCCTGGCCACCGGCAACCGCGGCGGGACGATCGGAGCGCAGGCCGGCATCACCCCCTGGGGTTACGCCCTTTGCCAATCGCGCGCCATCTTTCGGTACCTCGGGCTCTGCTTTTGGCCCGCCCCCCTGATTGTGGATTATGGTTCCGATTTCGTCACGTTCACCCAGGCTCTGCCGTGGGCGATCCTCCTGCTCGCCATTCTGTCCGCCGTCGTCTGGGCCCTTGTGAAGCGTCCCGCCTTGGGTTTCCTTGGCGCCTGGTTTTTCGTCATTTTGGCCCCAACCTCCAGTTTCGTGGGGGGCACGCGGCAGATGCTGGCGGACCATCGCCTCTATCTGCCCCTGGCTGCAATCGTGGTCGGGACGATTCTCCTCATTCACCGAGCCTGGGGCCGCAAAGCTCTCCTGGTAGGCGGCGTCGTTGCAGCCGCTCTCTCCGTGGTCACGGCGGCCCGCAACAAGGTCTACCACGACGGGCTTACCCTCTGCGAAGATACCGTTCTTCATCGTCCGAACAATGCCTGGGCGCACAATGCCTTGGGCCTGGTGCTGACCAACCGACCCGGCCGGCAAGCCGATGCCATCGCCCAATACGAGGCCGCCCTGCGCCTCAAGCCGGACTATGCCGCGCCCCATTACAATCTGGGGTTGGTGCTGGCCAAACAACCCGGTCGGCAAACGGAGGCCATCGCCCAATACGAGGCCGCCCTGCGCCTGAAACCGGATTCCGCAGATGCGCATGACAACCTGGGCGTGCTGCTGGCGAATCGTCCGGGCCGTCAGGCCGAGGCGACGGAGGAGTTCGAAGCCGCCCTGCGCTTCAAACCGGATGACGCCGACGCGCATAACAATCTCGGCTTGGCGCTGGCAAGCCAGCCGGGCCGGCAAGCGGAAGCCACCGCCCAATTCGAGGCCGCGCTGCGCTTCAAGCCCGATTTCGCCGAGGCTCATTACAACTTGGCCAACCTGCTGGCCCATCAGCCCGGCCGGCAAATCGAGGCCATCGCCGAATATGAGGCCGCCTTGCGCCTCAATCCGGATTACGCCGAAGCGCACAACAATCTGGCCAATGTGCTGGCCTCCCAGCCGGGCCGCGAGGCGGAGGCGTGGGCGCACTATGAAACCGCATTGGAGCTCAAGCCGGACTATGCGCTGGCGCACTATAATCTGGCCAATCTGCTGGCCCGCCGGTCCGGCCAACGGGCCAACGCCATCGCCCAATACGAAACGGCTCTGAGTCTCGAACCGGATAATGCCGAAGCGCACAACCGGTTGGCGATCTTGCTGGCCGGCCAACCGGGACGGGCAGACGAAGCCATCGCCAATTTCGAGGATGCCTTGCGCCTGAGGCCGCGTTCTTTTTTTGTGCACTACAATCTGGGACGCTTGTTCGCGAGACTGAACCGCCCGAAGGAGGCGGCCCTTCAATTTTCGGCCGCCCTGAAGATCAATCCCGGATTTACGCCCGCAAGGGACGCCCTGCAACGGCTGGCGCGCGCGGGCCCCCGACGCCCGGTCCGATGACCATCGAAGCGAATCGCGAGCGTGCTTATATCCTCCGCATGGCTCCGCTCGCGACGCTTCTGGTGAGTTTTGCGGCGCTGCCGCGCGGACCGACCGCGCTGGCGGTGTTCGACGCCTATCTGCACGAGGCCGCCCGGCGGGTCCCGGAATATCGGACCGACCTCGGACCCGCCGGCCCCGCCCCCCTTCCCTCCGGCGTCGAAGTCGTCGCGAGCCGCCTGGCCGGACCGGTTCGGTACCGCCCAAAGACCTTCGCCGAATTGAGCGAGTCCGACCGCTCGATCCTCCTCCGGTCGCCCGAACTGCGCGCGTACATGCGGGCCGCCGGCCGCTTCGCTCCCGGCGCCCGCGTCGTCGCGCGAGTGAACCTGGATCCCGCCGAACTGCTGCGCCCCGGCGCCGAGTGCGTCGCAGGCCTGCCGCCTTCCCCCCGTGAGCCCGTTCCCTGACCTGCCGCCTGGGGTCAACGTCGCCGCGCTGAGCCGCGCCCTCGCCGCGGCTCATGAACAGGTCGCGGTCGCACTCTGGCTTTCCGGCGGCATGCTGTGCGCCTCCGCCATGATCGTCCTCCTGGCGGCTTCGCTGCGCCGGTGCGCGCTGGCCTGCGGCCTCGCTTACGCCGCCACGCTCTGCTTCGTCCCCGTGGGCCATGCGCGGGTCCTCGGTCCCTGCGGGGCGGCCGCAGCCCTGGTCGGCCTCGCCTGGCCCGGCCGGCGTTGCCCGCGCCGATGATAACGTTTTTCGACGAGCGCGATGCCGCCCTCTTCTCCGAGCTTAAGGAATGCGGCCTCCTCGTGCCGTCGACGGCGGAGCGCATCCACGCCGCGCTCGGCCGGCCGGAATCGGCGAGCCTTGACCGGTTCCTCCTCGCCGGATCGGCGCTCGTCGACGAGAACGCCTGGCTCTGCTGGCTCATCCGCCGCCATGGCTGCAGCCGGTTCGGGCCGGTCCGCCGGCGGGAGGATTCGGCGCTGCCGGCCGAGGTCGATCCGCTCGAACCCAATCTGCCCTATCGAACCACCGCCGCGGCGGAGTACATGATCGCGGTTTTGAGGCCGGACCTTCGGGAGGAGACCCTGCGCCGCTTGAAGCGGCCGCGCGCGCTCTGGGCGGCGGCGACCCTTGGCGAACTAAACGGCCTCCGGTAGCCCCCGAGCCGGACCCACGTTTGCCCGATCGAGTTCCCGCAGGAACGCGCTTGGCGTCATTCGCTTGATGGCCAGAAAGCGCCGGTTGAAATTCGAAAGATTGTTGAAGCCGCTGGCGAAACACGCCTCCGAGATGTTCATCCGTTCCTCCACCATGAGGTGGATCGCGCGGGAGATCCGGAGCTGATTGACGTACGCCGAGAACGTGCAGCCCATCTTCTGCCGGAAATACGAACTGAACGAGACGGCGCTCATCCGCACGAGCCCGGCCGCGGTCACCTCGGAAATTTCCCCGGTAAGGTGCTCCTCGACATATCGGCGAGCGACGGCGATGCGCTTGGCGTCCAGCGGATTGAGTTTCGGCGTATAATTCGCGCTGCACAGGAGCGTCTGCCGGCGCGAATGCGCCATCCGGTCGAGAATCTCCAAAAGGAGCAGCACCCGCCGCACGGCATCCGCGCCGGCCATCTGCAGCAGCAGACGGGCGATCTCTCCGGCATCGTCCCCGCCGAAGGCGATGCCATGTCGGCTGCGCCGGATCAGCTTGGCCGCCGCGTCGAACTCCGGAGCATCCCAGATCTCGGGTCCGAGGAAGGTGTCGAGAAACTGAACCACCACCCCGCGGACCTGCCCCATGATCGCGCACGGATCGCTGATCCACACGTGCGGCAGGTTGGGCCCGAGAAGCACGAGATCGCCCTCGCGGAACGGGACGATGCTATCGCCGACGATCCGCAACCCGCGGCTGAGTTCGACAAATTTGATTTCGAGCTCCGGATGAAAATGCCAGGCGGACGCGAAGGCGGTCGCGGCGGTGAACCAACATTTTACGGAACTTTTTTCAGGGAACCTTATGATCTCCAAGGTGGGGCGCATGGCTTAACCCATAAAAAGGTACCGGTTATTATAAACCAGGTAGTAGCGGAAAATAAACGCCTCGTCAATAATGGCGCGTCATCCCCGAATCCGGCCCCAGCGGATTCATCCAGCGCTTTCGTCACTCTCCACCATGAAATCTCCCTACACGTGCTTCTCGTGTTTTTCTGCCTCCGGTCGCCGAGCGATCGGCCTGACCGCGATCGGCTTCGGTTTCGCCGCTCTGCTCCCTGCGACTCAGGCCCAGCCTTCCTCGCAGGACTGCACCGGCGGGAACCCCTCTGGCCAGGCGTGGGCCCCCGGCCATCGGCCACCGCAGCGTCATTATCATCGGCCCGTATGGCGGAAGCTGGCCTTTCCCAAACTCGGCGAGATCGCCTACCATCAAGACTACGACAGCGTCGCCTGGCAGCAGGACATCGCCCAGTTCGACCTGGCGATCCTCAATTTCTACAATGGCTGGGACAAGAGCGGCCTGACGATCCAGCAGGCGGTGCAGGACATCAAATCGTACAATCCTTCGATCCTCCTCGGTAATTACACGCTTCCCGAGTCCTGCCCCAACTCGGGCAACGCGGCGACGCTGCCGGAGTACGACGAGCTTGCGGGTCAAGTCGGCCCCACCGGCAACGGCGGCACCTGGACCCCGAACGACTGGTTCGCCCGCGACAACACGGGCGCCAATCTCTATGACGGCAGCCAGTTGGTCACGAATATCACCGCGTTCGTGACCCCGAACAGCGTCGGCGACCGATTTCCCCAATGGTACGCCAAATGGGAGGATAGCTGGTGCTACAGCACCACGCCGCAGTTCGACTTCATCTTCTCCGACGATTCCTTCTATCAGCCGCGGGTCGACGCCGACTGGAACCGAAGCGGCCAAGACTATGCGCCGAGCGACACCATCGACGGACAAACGGTGGCCAGTTTGTACCGCCAGGGCATGGCATCCTACTGGGCGGAACTCAATCGCTTGGAGCCGGGAATGCTCATCATGGGCAACCCCGACGGCAACTCCTTCAACGCGGTGGGCTATCTTCGCGACCCCGAATACCGGTACAAAATCGGCGCGGCCGTATACGAGGCCGCCATGGGCCAGCCCTATTCGGAGGAGTCCTACGCCGGGTGGTACCTCATGATGGATTCGTACCAAACGCTGCTCGCCAACACGTCCCGCCCGCACATCGTGATGCTCGAATGCGCCATGACCAGCAATGGCTTGAACGCAGATAAGGGAATCCAGGCCAATTACGGCGGCGGCCAGCCCTACGCCTTCATGCGGTACGCGCTGGCCACGGCGCTCATGGAAAACGGCTACTTCGAAGCCGATCCGAACAACTACAACCAGAATCCCGCGTTGTGGTTCGATGAATATGACCTGGCCGGAACCGCGACGACGCACTGGCTGGGCGCCGCGATCGATCCCCCGCAAACCGGCCCGTATCAGAACGGCATATGGATGCGCCGCTTCCAGCATGGGATGGCCCTCGTCAATCCCCGCACTCAGGCCAATCTGGTCGACGGCAACCCGGTGAGCAACTCCACCGAGACGGTCACGATACCGCGCGGTTACGCCCATTTCCAGGGCACCCAGGACCCCATCACCAACAACGGGCAGCCGGTCACCTCCATCACCCTCCAGCCCGGTGACGGCGTCCTGCTCGTCAAGACGGGATGGGCCCGCTGAGGCGGATCTTCCCGGCCGAGCGAATTCTCGCGATCGGTCCGATATGACGGCCTCGCTCGAACCGCAGGCGGCTGCCGCGATGAACAATCCGGCAGCCTTTCGCCAACCCTTCGGCAGTCCGAACCCGGGGCCGGACGGATAATCCCCCCGCGCCCCTGGCATTGCTTTCCGATCGTTACTCCCTCCCCCATCAACGCAACCCTTCCCCGCTTTCTCCCATGAATTCGACTTCCCCATGGTACCCGCTCCGGCTCCTCATCGGCCGCGGCATTCTCGCTCTGGCCGCGTTCGGCCTTGGTCTCGCCGGCATGGCTCCTTCGGCTCACGCGCAGCTTTACTCGCAGGATTTCAGCGGCGGGACGGCGCCCGGGTGGGTGTCGGTCTCCGGCGACTGGACGGTGAGAAACGAGTATTACTGGGACGCCGACCTTAATGCGCAGGACTCGTCGTATTACAACGGGACGAAGTTCGACACCGGATTCACCTATACCTCCGACATTTCGCTCTACGGCAACGGCACCGGCAACGATACGGGCGTGGTCTATTATTACCAAAACAGCTCCAATTATTACGAGATCGAGCTCACCGCCGTGACGAGCAGGGTTGAACTGATCGAGCACGTCAACAGCGCGCCGGGCACGGTCGTGGCCACCGGCTCGTTCACCGCGAGCGGCGGGTCCTACCAGACCGTGGTTGTCGCGCGCAGCGGCACCACCACCACGATCCAGGTCAACGGCGTCACTGCGATCACCCGGACCGAAACCGCCCTCACCGGCGGCGGCTACATCGGAGTGTGCGACCAATTCGGAAATGTCCGGATCACCAACATCACCGTCGCGGATACCGGCTCGCCGACCGTGTCGATCTCCGCCCCAACCAACAATGCCCAGGTTTCGGGCTCGACCACCGTGACGGCCAACGCCTCGGACGAGTACGGTCTAACCAGCGTGCAGTTCCAGCTCGACGGCGTGAACCTGGGTTCGCCGGTCACCAGCGCCCCTTACACCGTCAACTGGGACACCACCACGGCGGCCAACGGCGCGCATGCGCTCACCGCCATCGCCACCAATGTCGGCGGCATTCAGAGCACCTCCTCGTCGGTCGCCGTCACGGTCAATAACGGCGGCAGTCTGCCCTCGGGCTGGAGCAACGGGGACATCGGCAGCCCCGGCGCCGCCGGCAGCGCCAGTTACAGCAATGGCACCTACACCATCCAGGGATCGGGCAATGGCATGTGGGGCACGGCCAGCAGCTTCCAGTACGCGTACACTCAGGTGACCGGCAACTGCACGATTATCGCCCATGTCGAAAGCGTATCGGCCGCCGGCGATGGTGGCTGGGAGCATGGCGGCGTGATGATCAGCGATAGCCTTTCGCCCGGCTCGACCTATGCGGCGATGTACAGTTGCCCCAACGGGCTGAGCTGGGAAGCCCGCACGACCGCCAACGAGACTCCCATTGAAGAAAAGTACACCACCACCACCACCAATCCCTACTGGATCGAGCTGGTGCGCAGCGGCGACAACTTCACCGCCTACTCCTCGCCCGACGGCACCACTTGGACCCAGTACGGCTCGGCCGTCAGCATTACCATGGGCTCGACCGTCTATGTCGGCTTGGCCGTGTCGAGTGAGGTCGTGGGTGATGTCACCACGGCGGTCATCGACAACGTTTCAATTTCCACCGGCCCGACCGTATCGATCACCGCGCCCGCCGACAATGCCGAGGTCTCGGGCACGACCGCGGTGACGGCCAGCGCCTCCAGCGGCAACGGCATCGCCAGCGTGCAGTTCCAATTGGACGGGGCCAATCTCGGTTC
>JBOHXF010000331.1:0-5303 GCA_050737455.1 Opitutaceae bacterium
CGCGGGCGAGGAGATGCCGGCCGGCACGGCCGTGCTGCACGCAGGGACCGCCCGCGACCCGGAGGGCCGGCTGGTGAGCGCCGGCGGACGCGTGCTCGGCGTCGTGGCCTCCGCCGAGACCCTCGAGCGAGCGCGCGACCGGGCCTACGCGGCGTGCGAGCGGATCGACTGGCCCGGCAAGCGCTACCGGCGCGACATCGGCGCCCGCCAGATCGCGCACGCGGCGGGGGCCCGGTTGCCATAATCGCCTCTTTCGTCATGTATCGTATGAACATGAAGGCGATCCTGCCGATCCTTCTCGGCTGCGCGCTCGGGCTTTCCACCGCCGCGGCGGCCCCTCTCCGGCTCAACCTCGGCGACGGGCTGCTCTACGCCCGGGTGATCCGGCTGCCGGGCGATCTTCCGGCCGACGCTCCCCGGCCCGGCCATCCCCTCGTCCTCGATCTGCGCTACGTGCGGGGGGACGCGGCCGACGCGGGCCGGCTTCTGGCCTGGCTCCGCGCCCGAGCGGGCGTGCGCCATCCGGTGCTGATGCTCGTGAATGCGCAGACTTCGCCCGCGCTCCTCGCCCCGCTCGCCTCCGCGGACGCGGTCCCGGGGGTCGTGATCATCGGCCCCGACACCGCGGATTTCGCGGTCGACATTCCTGTGTCGATCCCCCCGGCCGCCGAACTCCGGGCCTACGACGCGCTGGCCAAGGGCGCCGATCCCGCGAAGCTGATCGACGCCAATCCGCCCAAGACCCGCGACGACGAGGCGCGCCTCGAACGGGAGCATCTGCCCGACGAGGACGCGGGCGACGCGCCGGCGGACCAGGCCGGTTCGAAATGGACGCCGCCGCTCGTCGACCGCGCCCTCCGGCGGGCGGTGCAGCTCGACCGGACCCTGCTCGCCCTCAAACGGATCTGATCGATGTCCGCCCCCTACGTCGTCGTCCTTTGCACCGCCAACATCTGCCGGAGTCCCATGGCCGCCGGCCTCCTGCGCCATGCGCTCGCCGCCCAATCCGAGCCGCTACGCTCCATCCGGACAATCTCGGCGGGGGTTTCCGCGCGCGCGGGCGAAGCGGTCACCGATCACTCGGTCACGACGATGAGGAAGGTGGGGATCGACATTTCCGGACACGTCAGCCGGCCGCTCACCCAGGAGCTGCTCGACGGCGCGCTCGCCGTCTTCGGCATGACCGAGTCGCACCGCGCCATCATCCTCGCCACCGCGCAGCCGCCGCCCAGCGAGCTTCACCTCTTCCGCGAATTCGTCGGCGACGGCCGCCCGGAGATCGCCGACCCGTACGGCGGCCCGCTGTCCGTCTACGTGCAGGCCCGCGACGAGATGGTCGAGGCGATCCCCTCCGTCGTGGAATTCCTGCGCCGGCTGCTCGCGGGGGCCCGGTGACGGGTTTTGGGGTTGCGGCGCGGGCCGGGACCGTTTCGCTCGTTCCCTTCGGGTCCGCCGAGACCCGTCCGCTCATGCTCAACTCCGCTCCACTCAGCAAGCTCGACCCGGAAATTCACGCCGCGATCGCGGCCGAACTCGCCCGGGAGGAGGACCACGTCGAGCTCATCGCCTCGGAAAACTTCACGTATCCGGCCGTGCTCGAGGCCCAGGGCAGCGTGCTCACGAACAAGTACGCCGAAGGCTACCCGGGCCGCCGCTGGTACGGCGGCTGCGAGTGCGTGGACCGCGTCGAGCAGCTCGCCATCGACCGGGCGAAGCGGCTCTTCGGCGCGGAGCACGCGAACGTGCAGCCCCATTCCGGTTCGCAGGCCAATTTCGCGGTGTACACCTCCGTCCTGCAGCCGGGCGACCGGATCCTGGCCATGAACCTGAGCCACGGCGGCCACCTTACCCACGGCAATCCCGCGAACTTCTCGGGCAAGCTGTACCAGGTCGTCGCCTATGGCGTGCGGCCGGACAGCCAGCTCATCGATTACGACGAGCTCGCGGCGACCGCCGCCCGCGAGCGGCCGAAGATGATCACGGTCGGCGCCAGCGCCTATTCGCGGATCATCGATTTCGCGCGGATGGGGGAGATCGCGCGGAGCTGCGGCGCGTACCTGTTCGCGGATATCGCCCACATCGCCGGGCTGGTCGCCGCCGGGGTGCACCCCTCGCCCGTCCCCCATGCCGATTTCGTAACGACGACGACGCACAAGACGCTCCGCGGGCCCCGCGGCGGCCTCATCCTTTGCCGGAGCGCCCACGCGAAGGCGGTCGATTCCGCCGTGTTCCCCGGGGCGCAGGGCGGCCCCCTGATGCACGTCATCGCGGCCAAGGCGGTCTGCCTCGCCGAGTGCCTGCGGCCCGAGTTCAAGACGTACGCCGATCAGATCGTCCGCAACGCGCGGGCGCTCGCCGACGCGATGGCCGGCCGAGGCTACCGCATCGTGGCCGGAGGCACGGACAACCACCTCTTCCTCGTCGACCTGCGCGCCAACCTGCCCGAACTCACGGCGAAGAAGGCCCAGGAGACGCTCGACCTCGCCAACATCACCTGCAACAAGAACACGGTGCCGTTCGAGACGCGCTCGCCCTTCCAGGCCTCGGGCGTGCGCCTCGGGACGCCGGCCGTGACCACCCGCGGCCTGCGCGAACCCGAGATGGCGGAGATAGCGGCCTGCATCGACCTCGTCCTGCGCGCGATCGGCGAGCCCGGCGAGGGCGATGCGGTCGCCGACGCGGGCCGGCGCGCCCGCGCGCTCATGGGCCGGTTCCCCCTGCCCTACCGCGGATGACGTCCACAGCCGGCCCGTCCGCCAGCGAGCCCCCCCGGGAGCGCCCGCTTTCCCTGGGCGTGATCTTCCTGACGATCTTCATCGATCTGCTCGGATTCACGATCATCTTCCCGCTGTTTCCGGCGCTGCTCCACCATTACCTCGCGACCGAGGCCCGCGGGGGCGTCCTGGGCGCGCTCATCGCGGGGATCGACCGGGTCGGCCGGCTCGCGGGCGCCCGCGGCAACTACCGCGAGGTCCTGTTCGGCGGCGTCATCGGTTCGCTGTACGGCTTCCTGCAGTTCGTCTTCGCGCCCCTCTGGGGCGCCTGGTCCGACCGGGTCGGCCGCCGGCGGGTGCTGCTGGTGACGATCGCGGGCACGGCGTTCAGCTACCTCCTGTGGTTCGTGAGCGGCCGGTTCGGCGTCTTCATCCTCTCGCGCGTGATCGGAGGGGCTTTCGCGGGCAATCTCTCGGTCGCGACGGCGGCCGTCGCGGACGTGACGACCCGCGAGAATCGCGCCAAAGGCATGGGCGTCGTTGGCGTGGCCTTCGGGCTCGGCTTTCTCTTCGGCCCGGCGATCGGCAGCGCCTCGGCGCTCCTGGACCTGACGCGCGCCCACCCGGGCTGGGCGGCCTGGGGCGCCAATCCGTTCTCGTTCGCGGCGCTGCTGGCCTTCGCCTTCTGCCTCGTCAACCTCGGCTGGGTCGCGGCCCGCTTCCGGGAAACCTTGGAGCCGGGGCGCCGCGAGGACGAGCGCGTGCGCATCCGCCATCCGCTTCACGAGCTGGTCGCGGCCGAGGCGGGTCCGGCCCGCCGGACCAACTGGCTGTATTTCATCTTCACGCTGGCGTTCGCCGGCATGGAGTTTTCGCTGCCGTTCCTCGCCGACGACCGGTTCGGCTACGGGCCGACCAACATGCTGTGGATTTTCGTCTTCCTCGGCGTCGTGCTCATCCTGACCCAGGGCGTCCTCGTGCGCCGGGCGGTGCCCCGCTTCGGCGAGAAATGCGTCCTGCTCGGCGGCATGGCGCTCGTGTGCGCCGGCATGGTCGCCATCGGGCTGTCCCCCTCCAGGAGCCTCCTTTACCTCGGCCTCGCGCTGCTCGGCGTGGGCGCCGGCCTCGCGAACCCGTCCGTCTCGGCGCTGGTCTCGCTCTACAGCCGGACCCAGCGCCAGGGCCGGATGCTCGGCGTGTTCCGCTCCCTCGGATCGCTGGCACGGGGGATCGGCCCGTTGGTCGCCTGCCTGATCTATTGGTGGAAGGGCCCGGGTGCGCCCTTCCTGCTCGCGGCCGCGGTGCTCGTGATCCCCTGGCTCATGGCGCTGCCGCTGCCCCAGCCCGAAAAATAACTCCGCCATGAGAAGATTCGCGCTCGCCGCGGGGTGGGCGGCCCTCCTGGTTGCCCTCGGCGGCTGCGTGACCCTGCGGCACGCCCCGCCGCCGCCGGGCAGCGCCAAGTTCGGCTCGAAGAAGGTCGTGCTGCCGGTGACGCTGATCGACGACTTCCTCATCGTCCGGACCAAGGGCGACCAGAACGGCCCGTTCCATTTCCTCGTCGACACCGGCAGCTCCGTCACGCTGGTCGCCCCCGGCTTCGCCCGGCGCTACGGCGCCCCGGAGCGGGGCGTTCCGGCGACCTGGGTGCAGGTCCGCTCCTCCGACGGCCGCCAGACGCTCCTGCCCGCGGTGACGCTGACCCGGATCGAACTGGGAGCCGCCCGCTTCTCGTCGGTGCCCGCGGTCGTCTACGACATGCGGACGCTGTCGGCGGACCTCGGCGTCCGGATCGACGCCATTCTCGGCTTCCCCTTCTTCCACGACACCGAGTTCACGCTGGACTATCCCGACCGCAAGCTCGTCCTGCGGCCCGCCGCCGCGGCGGTCGAGCCGGCGGCCCCGGGCATCCCGTACGACGACGCGGACAAGACGCCGATCGTGACCGTCCAGCTCGACGGGCGGAGCTTCCCCGCCCGGATCGACTCCGGCATCGACGAGGCGCTGACGCTCAATCCGGCGGGCCTGAATCCGCGCTTCGAATACGGTCCCGTCGTGGGCCGGGCTCCCTACACGGTCGCGGGCTCCGGCGTCCAGCACATCGGCCGGCTGGCGGGCTCGCTCTCCCTCGCCGGCCATCCCGTGGCCCGCCCGGTCGCCGAGCTCACGAGCGGGGTCTCCGCCATCGGCGGCGGGCTCCTGGCCGATTTCTCGGTCACGTTCGACCCGCGCGATCGGCGGGTCTCCTTCTTCCGCGACGATCCCGAGCCGATCGCGATCCCCGGGCCGCGCACCCCGGGCCTCAGCTTCGACAAGACGCCCGCCTACTGGCGCGTCGTCGGAGTCGTGCCCGGTTCGCCCGCGGCGGCGGCCGGCGTCGAGGCCGGCGATCTCGTGACGCGGATCGAAGGCCGGCCGGTGGGCCGATGGGACCTCGAGCGTTACGATGCCCTCGTGGCCAACGCGGAGCGGATCTCGTTCACCTTTCTGGAGGGCACCCGCGAAGTGCGGAAGAGCCTCCGGGTCGTCGCCCTCGTGCCCTAGCGCGCCGGGCTTCGGCGGAGCCGGAACACCCCGGCCCCGTCGTGG
>JBOHXF010000332.1:0-2433 GCA_050737455.1 Opitutaceae bacterium
GGGCCGGGGCGCCCGCCGCGGCCAGAACCATCAGCCACGCGGGCGCGCGCGCCATGATCCACGCTCCGCCTCAATGCCGGGCGCCGCCCGCGGGGGCCGGGGGAGCCTGACGGGAGCCCGCGCCCGACGGGGCGGCTGGGATCGCGAACGGATTTGCGGACGCCGGATGCGGAACCGGAGCCGTCATCGTCGGCAGCAGGTGGGTGCCGCCCGTCGGATGGGTGTGCTGATAGATCCGGGCGAGAAACAGGGCCGTGCTCAGCACGAAGAACGCAATCGCGGCATTGATGGTCGCCTTGCTAAGGACGTTGCTCGTCTCGCCGCCGAAGGTGGCCTCCGCCACGCCGCCTCCGAACGCCGCGCCCGCGCCCCCGCCTGATTTGTCCTTCTGCATGAGAATGACAAGAACCAGAAAGAACGAAACGAGGACCAGGACGACTGTAAGGATGCCGAGAATGACGTTCATGAACGGGAAAACGGGCATACCACTCCGCCCGACCGGCCCTTGTCAATGCGTAAGCTGGGAGCGCCGGGGCAATCCGCGCCAGCCGATCACGCAATCTCGCCAAGGCGATTTCACCGTTCCGACTACGCTTCGATCCCCAATTTCTCAAGAATGCGCTGCAGATCGTCGTTGCCGCGGTACTCGATCACGATCCGCCCCTTCTTGGCGGAATGCAGCAGCGCGACCCGCGCGCCCAGGTGGGAGGTCAGTCGCTTCTGGATGTGCTCCACGGCGGCGGCATCCTGGGCATTCACGCCCGGCCGCGCCCGCGCCCGGGAACCGCCGCCGGCGACCGCTCTGGCGCCCTGCACCAGCTTCTCGGTCGCCCGGACGCTGAGCCCTTCACCGATCGCCCTCCGGCCGAGCATCAGGCGCTGCGCCGGGTCCTCCACCGCCAGGAGGACCTTGGCGTGGCCGGTCGTGAGGAGAGCCTTCGCCACGTAGCCCTGGAGCTCCGCGTCGAGCGCAAGCAGGCGCAACGCGTTGGCGACCGCGGCACGGCTCCTCCCCACCCGTTCCGCCGCGGCTTCCTGCGTCAGGTCGAAGTCTCGCACCAGGCTGGCGAAGCCCTGGGCTTCCTCGATCGGATTGAGGTTCTCCCGCTGGAGGTTTTCGATCAGACCGAGCGCCGCGGCCGACGCGTCGCTCGCTTCGGCCACCCGGGCCGGAATGGCGCGAAGCTTCAGGAGCTGGAACGCGCGCCAGCGGCGCTCCCCGGCGATGAGCTGGTATCGCTCCCCATTGCGGCGCACCACCACCGGCTGGAGCAGCCCTTCGGCGCGGATGCTGTCGGCCAGCTCCTTCACCAGTTCGGCGGAAATTTCGCGGCGGGCCTGGTACGGGCTCGGATCGATCGAGGCCACCGGGATCTCCCGGTAGCCGGGGATGCCGGCAGGCGGCGCGGCGAGATCGATCGGGGCGGCGGAGGGCCCAGGCGCCGCGGGCTTGGCGGCTGCGATCAGACCGCCGAGGCCGCGGCCCAGCCGCGATTTTGAAGTGGCGGGCATGGTTATTTGCTGGATTGCGGGATGAAAAGTGTCTGGCCCACGTGAATGATCGAGGGATTGGCCAAGCGGTTGGCGTTCACGATGTCACGAAATCGGGCGCCATTTTTCTTGGCGATGGACGCCACGGTGTCGCCTCTCTGGACGACGTAGGTGATGCCCTGCTTGGAAAAATCGTTGCCGAAGGCCGGGGCCCCGACGGCCGCTCCACCACCCTCCCCCCGGGCGCTCTCCGCCGTCCCGGAACTAAGGGCTCGCGATTGTTCCGCCTGCGCAAGCCGCGCGTCCACCTGCGCCAGAATATCAGAGCGCGAAGCCGCCACCGCCGAGGCAATCGTGCTCCGAACCGCGGCGATCGCGTCGTGGAGCTGGGAGGCGGTGGCCGCGCCCTGGCCAGCGGCCGCGAGCCGGCTCTGGAGGCTCGCATTCTCGGCCTCCAACTGCTCCACGCGCAATTCCAGGTCCGCGAGCCGCTGCGCAAGGCCGCGGACGTCCTCGCGCAGATTGGCAACCTCGACCGCGGAAGCCGGCGGCGCGGACGCCTGTGCGCGCAGCGCCGGGGGCGCCAGGCATGCGCCCACAAGAAGCCAGGACCATATCCGCATACCGGGGAAAGTTTGCCGAAAGCCCCCCCGAAAACAAGCGCCTTCGGGCGGCGCAAGGCGGCCTCGCCGTCTCGACGGGCAAAGCGCGAAGCCCGGATTTGAGACCTCGCCGACAATCGCCGGTGCGCCCGGGCCGCCTGAGGAGCCTCAGCCCCGAGCGGCGACGAGCGGGGGCATCGGCCGCGAGAAGAGCCGCGTGCCGGCGGCAACCGGAAATCCCCGAAGAAATTCCGGGGCCCGAAGCATCCGTCCGCCCGGCCGTTGCAGCCGGCGCAGGCGCAGGAGGCCTGCGCTCGTGGCGATCAGCAGGCCCAAGGCG